>JANKMV010000058.1 GCA_024650095.1 Bacillota bacterium
TGGTTACAGATATATATGAAATAAAGGCGGAGCAGCGCTCCGCCTTTATTGTTTGAGGTTGTTACGATTGAATGTAATCCACTACGGCTTGCCACTTGCAGTGTTGACTAATATTATCCTGTGCTATTTGTACAGCAGTCGTGTCGCTAGGATGAATACGACGCGAAACTTCGTGCAAGCGTTCGATGGTGGTAAAGGTATCATAGTGGACAAGAATAACAGGGACCTTCTTCTCAATGGCCTTGGAAATGACGCTAACATCGGGGTAGAGGCCTCCAGTTAAGATTAAGACGGAGGTGCTGGTTTCCAGTGCTGTGATGGCCATATCAGAACGATCACCGCCTGTAATTACGGCTTTATTGGGAGCGCGGCGTAGATAACTGAGTGCACTTTCGATGGTCATGGAACCCACAACCACTTCCTCAACTAAGCGTGCCATGCTGGAGTCTTCACCGGAGAGAAGTTCTCCACCCAATGCTTCATAGTATTCCCGTACCGTAGGTGCGGCTATTTCTGCTTTTTGCGGAATTACACCTAATACTGGATGTCCCAGTTTTTCTAGGATCGGTGTATAAATGCCTTTGGTTTTATCCAATAAGGTGCGGCCCACATTATTAAAAATATTCCCTAACACGGGGACACCAGCGAGACGAAAATGTTCATTATAGAAAACTGTTTTATCAAGACTATAGTCGTCTTCGAGGCGGATTACATAGATCATGGCGGAATTTAACATTTTGGCCAGGCTAATGGCGTCTAAACCCAGACTGGCCGCGGTATAGGGTGAGAGGGAGCCATCAATAATTACGGTATCCACGTTAGCCGATACTTCCTGATAAGCACGCTTAATATTTTCCATATGCGAGGATTGCTCTTGGTTAGGGCAGCAAGATAGTTTATAGGGACCTGTGCGGACGGGTGAGAGAATGGATTCATCATGTGGTAGAGATAGAACTTCTTTTAACAATAGTACATCATCATCAATTTTGTGCTGCGAACCCTTCGTTGGGTCTAACGGTTTAAAATAGCCAACAGTAATTCCTTCTTCACGCAGTTTAAGTGCCAGACCTAAAGCAACAGCAGTTTTTCCGCTGCCGGCCATACCGCCGATATACAGACTTTTCATTGCCAACACCCTTTCTACTCCTTATTGTCGCCATACGACACGGTAATTTTAACATCCAAAGCCATGGCGCTGTCTGGATACGCGATGACGGGGTTTAAATCAATTTCCGTTATTTCGGGGAAGTCAAGCGATAGTTGAGCCACGCGGGCAATGGTTTGTATTATGGAGGGCACATCGGAGGGTGTACTGCCACGGTAGCCACGCAGTAAGGTGTATGCTTTCGTCTCTGCTATCATTTCTTCTATATGGTGGAGCGTTAGCCCTTTTGCCAGTCTAAATGATGCGTCTTTTAACAGATTAACATAAATACCACCTAAACCAAAGGCGATGAGTGGGCCGAACTGTAAATCACGAGTCATACCGATAATGAGTTCGTTGCCTGGGGACATCATCTTTTGGATTTCTATACCGTAAATAGGGGTCCCGGGCATGAGACGATTCACACTGCTCATAATGGCACCATACGCTTCTTCTACTTCTTGTGGAGATTGCAGTCCCACCTTGACTCCGCCCACATCACTCTTATGTATAATTTTAGGGGAAGCAATTTTTAGCACAACTGGATAACCAATCATTTCAGCTTGGCAAACAGCTTCTTGTGAGTTTTTTACGAGATATACAGGTGCCGCTGGAATGCCGTACGCTTCTGCTACCTGTGTAGCTTCGTTACCTAATAAAACGAGGCGGCGATCACGGAGTACATCATAAAAAGTAGCTTTTACACTTTTTCGATCTACTTGTGAGAGGTCCGGCAAGGAATGTCCTTGCATTAGTGTTTTGTGCATTTCAGCGTATCTAACCATGCCCGAGATCGCTTTGATTGCAGGCTCGGGGAAGGTATAGCAGGGAATGCCCGCCTGCGTGAGCAAACGAGTACCTTCATTTAGACCTTCACCACCCATGTAGGCAGCAAATAAGGGCTTATCCGGATATTTTTCACGCATGTCCACCATTAAGGCGGCTGTTTTAACGGGTTCGGTGACGGCTGCGGGAGCTAGTAGAACCAGAGCACTTTCGGTATTTTCATCACAAAGCACCGAATCTAATGCGATACTGTAGCGGTCTTGGCGCGCGTCACCTAGTATATCAACAGGGTTATAAAGATTCGCTGCCACAGGAAGGGATTCACGCATGACTTCAATGGTTTCTTTACTGAAGCGTGCCATCTCCAACTGGTTGCGTTCCACACTATCGGTGGCAATAATTCCAGGACCGCCTGAATTGGTAACGATGGCCACATGCTTACCTGCTGGGACGGGTTGATTGACAAATGCGATGGCCAAATCGAACAGATCCGACATATTATCTACTCGTATCACACCACATTGACGAAATGCGGTATCGTAGGCAATATTGCTGCCAGCTAATGCCCCGGTATGGGAGGAGGCCGCACGGGCACCAGCCGATGATGTTCCTGCCTTG
Source organism: Bacillota bacterium (assembly GCA_024650095.1). GTDB lineage: Bacteria > Bacillota > Dethiobacteria > Dethiobacterales > Dethiobacteraceae > JANKMV01. Next base: position 2,549 of record JANKMV010000058.1, read on the forward strand.
AGGATAATAATTGGTTTCCGTTTACTCGCTTCGCGGACAACATCGAGAAAACGTTGGCCGTCTGAAACATCCTCAATGTAGCAAAGAATTACACTCGTGTGTGGATCTTCAGCGGCGGACCAAATAAAGTCGACTTCATTTAAATCTGCTTTGTTACCCATGGAAATAAAACGAGAAAAACCAAGTCCTACACTGCGACTCCAATCCAAGATAGCAAGGAGCATCGCACCACTTTGAGAGATAAATGCGATTTTTCCTTGAGGGGGAGAACCTGAAGTAAACGAGGCATTAAAGGGTGTATGGGTATCGATAACACCCACCACATTGGGGCCCACCATGCGCATATTGTACTTTTTGCAGATTTGTACGAGTTCCTGTTCACGTTTCATTCCTGCTTCGCCGACTTCTTTAAAGCCAGCCGTAACCACAACGAGAAATTTAACACCTTTTTCTCCACAGTCTCTAGCCACGTCAATGGAACGTTCTGCGGGCACTGCAATAACGGCTACATCTACAGGCGCTGTTATCTCTGTAACGGACGGAAAACATTTGTACCCGAGGATCTCACTTTCTCGGGGATTTACTGGATACACTTGGCCATCATATCCGCTTTCTTGCAGATTGGCCAAGATGGTATAGCCGATTTTCCCTGTATTTTGGGAAGCGCCGACTACTGCAATGGACGCTGGTGTAAAGAGAACTTGTAAGTCACTCATCAGATCACTCACCTTCTGACGTAACATTGGGAAAATAGTAACAGCTGTTATACTGATTGTAGCAGTCTTATTTACTATTTACAATTACTTATTGTACCAGGAAAAAGATATTAATATTTCAATATTATCTTAAAAGTCTGCCAATGGATTCACATTACTTTAACAGTCTCTGATCAATTGTAGTAATAGCATACAGAATCACATTTTTAGTCTGAGTAAGAAGAGGGAAAAGTATGCCCAGAATTTATTAAAAAGTCGCTTTTGGTGCTACATTTTCTAATTTATTGTCGAGCTTACCTAGGCTAAGAAGGAAAGTAATGGAATTAGTCGAATAGATGTAGATAGAACTGATTTAGTGTGGGATGGTGTATAGCATTGCATGAGATGGACCATTTAGATGAAGCCATTAAGAATACAATCACTGCAGTTGACCAAGGGCGCAACCAAATTATCGACATTGCCCATGATGCGCGCCTACAGCGAGATGAATTAATGGCACGCATTGTGGAGGTAAAAGCAGAAATCCTTAAAGTAATTACGCAACTCGATCGTTTAGAGTATGATTATGCACTAGCGAGAAAGCACCTTATGGATATAAATGGGAAATTTGCCACCTCTTCGGCATCTGAAATGCAGGCAGCGTACGAAGAAGCGCACCACCTTAAGCTTGAGCTGATGGCCATGCACGAACTGGAATCACAGTATCGCCACAGTCAAGATCAATTGGAATTGATGTTGCGCAATACGACGGAAACATTAACCAAGGCAGAAAAGTTAGAAACGCATGTAGGTTTGGCGACTCAGCTAATGGCGGGTGGCTTACAAAACGTTAATATCAAGCTGGATGAAATGCAACCACGACAACAATTAAGTGTGCGTATTATTAAGGCACAAGAGGCTGAACGCTTACGAGTCGCCAGGGAAATCCATGATGGCCCGGCACAATCCATGGCAAATGTGGTCTTGCGTGCTCAAATATGTGAAAAATTGATGGTCGTGTCACCGGAGAAGGTGAAGCAAGAACTCCATGACCTCAAGGAGATGGTTAAAGACAGTTTGCAAGAAGTGCGAAAAATTATCTTTAATCTGCGCCCCATGGTTTTAGACGATTTAGGCGTTGTTCCTACCTTGCGCCGATTTATTAGCGAACTGAAAAAACGTACGGATATTAACATTGAATTAATTGTACTTGACGGAGAAAAACAGCGACTTGCCAGTGCTTTAGAGGTGGCGATCTTTCGCATCGTACAAGAAGCATTAAATAATATCCATAAACACGCAAAAGCAAGGCGCTCTGTTATTAAGCTAGAGATCTTGGCTAATCGTGTCAATATCACGATCTCGGATGATGGTTGTGGCTTTGACACCAAGCAGTTCTTACTACCGATGGAGAATGAAAGCTTTGGTTTGTTGGGAATGCGAGAGCGGGTGGAACTATTAGAGGGAGAAATGGAAATTAAGTCTGTGCCCAATAGAGGTACAGAGATTCAGATTACGATACCAATAAAGAGGTGAGCAGCTTGCCGCAACATAAAATTAGCGTCCTTATTGCCGATGATCATGCCCTGATTAGGGATGGCTTGAGGAGAATTCTTGGCATGTATGAAGATCTTACTGTTGTGGCAGAAGCCGCGGATGGCCAAATCGCCTATTCGTTAGCACGAGCACACAATCCCAATATCGTGTTAATGGATATTAATATGCCACACATGAACGGAATTGAAGCCACCCGACGCATCAAGAGTGAATGTCTCTTAACAAAAGTGATAGCGTTAACCATTCATGATGATGAAGAGTATATTTATGAACTAGTCAAAGCTGGAGTCTCGGCTTATGTGCTCAAGGATATTGAGTCCGTAGCTTTAATTAACACCATTCGCGCTGTAGCTCGGGGTGAAACCGTTTTTGATACCACCATTACAGCAAAAATGTTGGGTGAATTCCAGCGAATCGCTCGGCAGAGTATCCCCGAAGAACCGCTTACCCGACGTGAAATTGATGTCCTCATCTTAATTGCCCGTGGTAAATGCAACAAAGAAATTGGCGAGGAACTCTTTATTAGTGAAAAAACCGTTAAAAATCACATCACGAGTATCTTTCGTAAAATCAATGTTAACGACCGCACGCAAGCCGCACTCTATGCTGTCAAGAATCGTATGGTGAAGCTATAAGTGGGACCCCTAGGACTGGGGTCCTATTTTTTTTGAGACTGGGAGTCGATGTGGCAACTACGAAGAACATGATACACTACTGTAAACAGATATGTTATTTCCTGGAGGTGCTTTTATTGCAAACAATAATTCAGACCTTGTTGTATAGAGAAGAGGGACAAGCCATGACTGAATATGCATTCATTCTGGCACTGGTGGCACTCGTTGCCATTGTAGCTCTAGCCCAAGTAACCGTACCCATTGTAAGTTTGTTACAAAGAGTTGTCGATACCTTTAAGGTTTCTGAAGAAGCTCGTGCTGGATTGGGTCTTCTGCTCTAAAGGGGACTATAGTCCTGCAATTTTTGAGACGCTGGACTGATGTTACGCCCACGGATCGATGGTAAACTTAAATCAGAAAACGCTTTCGGGAGAAATATAATATAGAGGAGGAACTACAATGAAAGAAATGGTAAAAAGGTTTTTCACGGAAGAATCGGGTCAAGGAATGACAGAGTACGCTCTTATTCTCGCTCTTGTATCTATTATTGCTATTGTTGCACTAGGATTTTTAGGTGACGAAATTAAAACAGTTTTCGAAAATATTACAACTAAATTAAAGCCCGAAGGTGCTGGCGGAACAACCTAAAGTAGAATCGCATTGTAAATTTAGCCCTGCCCATAAGGGCAGGGCTAAATTTATCGAAAAAAAGAGTAGGTGAACAGTGATGGGACTAAAATGGCTTAAAAATCAAAAAGGACAGGCTATCGTGGAGTCGGCACTGGTTGTGCCCATCATCTTACTTCTTCTGTTAGGGATGGTGGAGATGGGTCGCGTGACGAATGCGTATCTGGTAGTGACCCACGCTGCACGCCATGGCGCCCGTTATGGAGCTGTGGGTGCCACCAATGACGAAATAATCGAGCGCATAATAGATGTAGCGACTCCCCTTAATCCAGCAGAACTAACCATCGTGATCATGCCTGAAACTGGCCGAGCAGCAGGAGGTGATATTCAGGTTAGCGTGACCTATCCTGTTCAACTTATTACGCCCGTAGTGGAAAGTCTCATTAGTAATCCCTTTCCTGTTAAAAGTGAGATTACGATGCGCATAGAATGAGGTGGATATAATGCTTACGCCGAAAAAGTGGAAAAAACAACTTCAAGAAGAGCACGGTACAGCTATCGTGATGTTAGCGTTGGCAATGACGGTGGTGCTGGGGAGCGTGGCTCTGGTGGCTGATGTGGGTGTCAATTTCTTTACGCAGGCTCATTTATCTGTGGCAGCAGATGCCGCTGCACTGGCCGGTGGCACAAAGCTAAAAGAGGGAACAGATAGAGTTATTCAGACTGCAGTGGAAGTAGCTGTAAAAAATGGTATTGATGCAGATAAAGTATCTGTGTTGGTGGATGGGAGTGGCGATGGTGTTACAGTGACGACAAAGGCGCCGCTTCAATTATTTTTTGCCACTATTTTTGGCAGTGAGGGCGGAGAGATGGCACAAAGTGCCCGTGTGGTGATGGCTCGCCCTGTAGGAATGTATAAGATGTTCCCCGTGGGAATTGATGAAAATCAGACCTTTGAATTTGGACAAAATTATAAGTTATTTGCTAAAAAGGGTACGACCGATGAAATCGACCTGGGCGCTGGTAACTCTGGCGCACTCGAGTTTACAGAAAATGCGAGCGGTGCAGCAGAATTCGAATATTATTTACGTGAGGGATATGATGAACTCATTAGCTTAGGTGATATTCTCTACCCAAAATCCGGTGTGAAATATTCAGCCATAAAAAGTGGCATCGCAGCTCGCCTCAATGACGCGCAAGCGCTGGGGCATAACTGTAGCCCCACAACCTGTCCACCCGACTGTCCACGCATTCTCTACATTCCTGTTTATCATGCCTATTGGGAAAACAGTAAAGTGGTGGAAGTGGAAGTGGTCGACTTTGCTGCCTTTTGGATTGATGCTACTCAATTGGGTAATGGAGAATGGAAAATTGACAAAGAAATTAACGGTGTTTTTATCCGTATTACCAAGGGTGGTTACATAAGCGAAGTCGGAGAGAGCCCATATGGAATTACTAGTGGTAAGTTAGTTCAGTGAAATGATAATAACGATAATTTTCCGGCGGGCAGGCGGAGCTTTTTCCGTTCTGACAGGGTAATATGCTCCCCCGAAAGCGCCCCTGGCGGGCTGCCCCCGGGTTTTTTATAACCCAAGAAACGCAGAAGCAGATGAGGTGAATTGGTATGAAGGGTAAAAAGCTGTTTCTTTTATCACTCGTTTTAGCGTTGGCCGCTGCCAGTGCCATCTATGTTTATCTAAACCAGATGGAAGAGCAAAGTAAGACGGCAGCCAATCTTGTACCTGTCTTGGTGGCAAAAGCTGAGATTCCGGCACGAGTCAAGTTGGAAGCGTCTATGTTTACCACCATGGAAGTCTCGCAAACAGCCATTCATGGCGATGCCATTACGGACGTGACACAATTGTCTGGAGCATTTTCCCGAGACAGACTAATGGCAGGTGAACAGGTGTTAACATCACGTCTCGTTTTTGATCAGAGTGAAACTGGTCTTGCCTTTAAGATTTCGGCTGGCCATCGAGCTGTGACAGTACCTGTTAATAATGTTTCTGGTGTAGCAGGCTTCATTCTTCCTGGCGACTTTGTTGATACCATTGTCACCATCGATCCGCCCAGTGGAGAAGATAAGCAAACTCTCACAAGTGTAGTGGCGGGGAATATACGCGTACTTGCTGTGGGCCAGTACGTTTACGAACAAGAAAGTGAGCAACTTGTGGTGGATACCGTAACATTAGATGCACCTGTAGATGCAGTGAGCGCCATTATTCAAGCATCAGAACGGGGTAGTCTACGTTTAGTGCTGAGACCGGTGAGTGAAGCCAGTGCCAGTGTCGTCCAAGCACATAAAATCACGCAATTTCAATAATAACCTCGCATAGATAACAGGAGGGATGAAACGTGGAAAAAATAAAATTGCTTGTTGTGGATGATATTGCACAGACACGTAAAGATATCGTCCGCCTGTTATATTTCGAGGATGACATGCAAGTGGTGGCTGAGGCTGCCGATGGTAATGAAGCCCTTAAAAAAATCGCTGAATTACAACCTGATGTTGTCTTGATGGATATCAATATGCCACATATGGATGGAATAACTGCCACAGAGAGGGCGTGTCAGCTTTATCCACACGTGGCCGTGGTGATTATTTCCATTCAGGGCGAGTCAGAATATTTGAAAAAGGCCATGGTTGCTGGCGCACGAGAATATTTAGTAAAGCCCCTTTCTAGTGATGAAATGGCGGTCACCATTCGCTCAGTCTATAAACAACAGAAACTGCGTGGGGGCCACAGTTATGAACTTGAACCTCTTCCTGCCGTAATTAAGCAGGAGAGAGTAGCGCCGGCAGCTGTAGACACAGTGCAACCCATAACTGTCGCACCAGGGGCTAATGTTCCTTCTGCTCCACTCATTTCCCCTCCCCCTGCCACTAATACAACGTCAACTGTCACGGCAGCCGTTAAACAATCCATACAGACAGAACAACCCCTCGGTAATGTGACACTTGTCTTTTCCGGCAAGGGTGGTATTGGTAAAACAACAATTGCGGCAAACTTGGCTGTTGTGCTGGCACAAAATGAAAAAAAGAAAGTGGCACTTGTCGATTTTGACTTGCAATTTGGGGATATCTCGGTCATGTTAAACCTGAACGATGGTAATAACATAAGTGATCTTGTGCAAGCTACGGACACCATTGGCGAAGAGATTTTGGCAGACTATCTAATTCGCCATTTTACGGGCATCGATATACTACCGGCGCCCCTTTTCCCACAAGATGCAGAGTATGTGACTTCGGAACATACCGAGATGATTTTACAATTATTGAAAAAAAATTATGATTACATCGTGGTGGATACTGCTGCCACCTTTCATGAGATTAATTTACAGGCAATGGAGATAGCCGACCAAATATTATTGGTGGTGACACGCGATATTGCAGCCATCAAAAATGCAAAAACAAGCCTCAACATTATGGAAAGCCTACAGTACCGGAATAAAATCCGCGTCGTCTTGAATCGAAGTGACCAAGACTTGGGTGTGGAAGTGGCTGATCTGGAAAAAGGATTGGAGATTACGGTGTCACATCAAGTTAATGGAGATGAAAAATCTGTGATCTCGGCAATTAATAAAGGTGTTCCCGTCGTCGTCAGCCAACCGTCGGCCGATATTAGTAAATCATTACGTCGTTTAGGTGATCGAATTGCCAATGGACGACGTGTTGCAAAAGTTGAGAG
>JANKMV010000059.1:0-1246 GCA_024650095.1 Bacillota bacterium
GGCGATCAAACAAGCCTTTTTCTATTGATGCGCGTGAACAACGACCACAGTTTTCACATTGATTGTGTTGCAGCTGCTGCAAACAACGTGGACATGTCAGCATAAATTTATCTGTCTGGAAACCACAGGCTGGACATGTGCTTGACATTTTGATGCCCTCCTTAGATAATGCGAGCCAGGATACCGCCTACGAAAAAGGCAATCAGTAGTGAGCCCGTCCAGATATATAATCCTTCTCTCCAACCACGCTCTTTTACCATCACCATAATGGAAGCAATACATGGTACAAAGAGAGTAATAACAACTAAACCAACAAGAGTCTGCACTGGTGTTAGTGCCAAACTATAGAGACCCGCAGCACCAAAGTCACGACGCATAATCCCCATGATAAATGAAGTTGAAGCTTCAGCAGGTAAGCCAAGCCAACCCACAGTCAACGGGGCTAATGAATTTTGCATCCACGTTAGCACACCTATATATTGCAATGTTGTAATTAAAACGGCGGCTAAAACAAAAAGTGGTGCAGCTTCTTTCATAAACGCCAATGATTTCATATAGGTTTTAGAAAAAACGTTTTTTAATCGCGGTAGGCGTAGTGGTGGCAGATCAATGAGCAAATAGGTGGATTCACCTGGTAGCACTTTATTTAAGGCCGTCCCCAAAACAACGAAGACAATAAAAATAGTCAAAACATAGAAGAGCAAGTAGCTAAAGCCAAGAGGTGCAATCAACCCAGCAATTACGCCTAGCTGAGCCGAACAGGGAATGGTCACACCCAAAAGCACCGTGGCAATAAGTCGCTCCCGATTAGAACCCAATAAGCGAGTCGTAATGGTGGCCATGGTAACACAGCCAAAACCAAGGATCATGGGAATCACAGCGCGGCCATTTAAGCCTAAACCTGTCAACAACCGATCAACCAGGGTGGCCAAGCGCGGGAGATAACCGGAGTCTTCCATCAGTGAAAGGACGATGTAGAAGCCGATAACAAGTGGTAGTAATAGCCCCAACAAATAAATGGGTGCCATGGTCAATACCCCAAATTCCCCCACGAGTAGGTCTCCTAGGAATGTCCCTGCGGCCAAAAAACGATGGATAAAATTCGCAATAAATGTACCATAGTAACCACTCATGACAACCTCTTCAGTGAGCTCCACCACTGTCTGTGCCACAAAAACACCCACAAACCAAAACATGGCGTAGAGTACAACTAAAAGAATGGGAATACCTGTAAGGGGACGCATCG
>JANKMV010000059.1:1256-9482 GCA_024650095.1 Bacillota bacterium
AAAATGATGTATTATTGCGGGCAAAGCATGGAGATATTGGGCAGATGCCTGTAAGGGGACGCATCGTCCAACTACCCAAGCGCTGCGTCCACTTACGGCCGAGATTGTCAACGACAATAACACTAGCTGCAATATCATTGACGCGGTGTCGGCGACGCAGATAGATTTCTTCCCGCAGTGACCGTGGTTGTGCGTTATGACAAAGGGCGACTTCTGCATCCCCTTCTAAAATTAAGAGAGCATCTCCCCGACCCATGCCAGAGGCAACCAACTGATCAAGACCTACTTGTAGCTGCGGGTCTGCATTTCCTACAGTGGCACTATCAACGGCTGAGATTAACTCAGTGATCCCTTTTTTCTTAGTGGCTACGGTAGGGATAACGGGTACACCCAACAAACTTTGTAGCGAAGCCAAGTCAATGTGCACTCCGTGCTCTTCCGCTTCATCCATCATATTAAGTGCTACGATCGTGGGGATGCCCATGTCGATAACCTGAAGCGTTAAAAAAAGATCACGCTCCATATGAAGTGCATCTACAATATTAATGACAACATCAGCGTGCATAATGATGTCACGCGCTACTCGTTCTTCATCATTAAAAGAAGAAACGCCATAAACACCGGGTGTATCTAAAAGTATATCCTCCCCGTAGGGCGCCTGCTGAATTTCAATCGTTGTCCCCGGAAAGTTAGAAACATCCACATAACGTCCTGTTAAAGCATTAAAAAAGACCGATTTACCCACGTTGGGGTTACCGACAAGCACAATGCTACGTTTTCCTGCCGGTATTTCTATGGTTTCAGCTACATTATGACAATGATTACTCATGATTGCACCTATTTGCTTCTATCATTAGGCAGAAGCAACCTTTACCGTTATTTTTTCCGCAAGACCTCGTCCTATGGCTAATTCCTGCCACCCCTTGCTGATCACAATGGGGCCTGCAGGCAACTTTTCCGCACATAATACCACTGTGCCTTCACAAACGCCGAAACGAATCGCTTGTGCACGCACCTGCTCATCCGGAATTTTGCAAATTTCTATTCTTTGACCACGCTTTACTTTATCGAGTGTCATGATGCACCTCCAGATGATAATGATTCTCATTTAAGTATAAAAAGAAAAAACTTCTTCCTAATTGAGATCTATTCTCAATTCAATAATATAGGAAAACAAAACAATCGTCAAGCTTTTTCTGCCATTCTTTTTTCTAACTAATGCTTGTAACATTAATTCCCAAGGCTACCACCAGTGTTTCCATCGCTAGAACCGGTTCAATGCGACCTTGTTTAATATCCAACTCGCAGCGTAACAGTAATGCCACAGCTCGTGTGATACGGGCATCATCGATACGTCGTGCTTGCGCTATTAGCTTTTCTGCCGCATATGGATGGATGGAAAGTGCAGCTGCCAAATTTTGTTCCCCTGTGGCAAGCCGTTCTTTTGCTTCCCCTAATAAACGAAATTGACGAACTACCATACTTAAGACACGTAGTGGCGGCTCACCCATGACCAAAAGATCTTTTAGCAAAGCCATAGCCACTGATGTTTTTCCATAGACTACGGCATCGATTAAAGCAAAGATATCAGCTTGGGCGCCCCGTACTGTGACAGCAAGGATGCTGTCCTCATCGATTTCCTTTTGTGCACCAAGATAGGTTGTAAGTTTATCTAGTTCAGACGCTAAATTACGTAAATCATGACCGGCACGGTTTAAAAAAAGCTGTAGCACACTGGTGGAAGCTTTTTTTTCCCTCAGGGCAACCTGTTCCTGCAGCCACGCCAAGAGTGCTGTCGCTTTTAAGGGGTCAAAATGGTATACGGCGCCTGTGGCAGTCAGTTCTTTGACAAGTTTTAATGAATGAACTGTATCCGGTGCACAAAATACGACACAGGAATCCGTATTCTCATTTTGCTGATATGAAAGCAAGCGCTTGACGGTATCTTTTTCTAGACGGTTTCCTTTAGAGAAATACGGTGCTGCTGTAACAACAATGAGACGGCTCTGCCCGAAGAGTGAAACTGTGTCCACCATATCTAAGACCGCATCAAGGGTTGTATCCATCCCCGAAACTCGACTACAACTTGTGTCTGCTAGCCCTTGCGGTAACAAAAACTCGCCTAATGAAGCGAGAGCCTCTTCAAGTAAAAAGTCTTCTTGACCACAAAACAGATAGACGGGCCGCCTTGTGCCCGTGTTAATTTCACGTGTAAGCCGTGTGGTATCCAATAGTTGCCTGTCTTTGCGCATTATTCATCACCTTGTTTACATATTCTATCAAGGTTTTAATTCCACGCTACGACAGACGTTTCCTTCATCAAACAGAATTTATGTTTTTGTTTGGACCATGGCTGCGGGTCCCGCCAATGGATCTTCGATCCAACAAGCTTCGCCGTGCTGAGGGTGTATGACCGCCTCTGTTAGTGAAGGGGGGATTGCTTGCCCACATTCACGATACACGTTAACTAAATGCTTGCGAAAAAGTGCTTCAAACGGGGCTGCCATATAGTATGGCATACTATCCACCCACCAGGTATAGTCGCTTCCTTCAGCAATGAGTAAATTCTCCTTCGCGCGCATTAACTGCTGCGGGTCGATGGTCCCCCTGACTTGTTCTAGCATCTGTCGTGCCCTCAGTAGCATCTGCCACAGATGATTTTTATTTTCACTACCAATCCAACGGGTCAAGCTATGATCAACCCATGAACCAGAAAATATTTCATTTAGCTGTCGTTGGGGGGGATGCTCCCGTAAAAAATCGGCAACTGTTACGGTCTGCAGGAGTGTTTGCTGTGAGAGTTGACTGTAAAGTTTATGTAAAAATTCATTTTTATCGTTGGGATACCATTCCCACGCATTTTCACCGTCGAGTGCTAGAGTCACTAAATGGGGTCCCTCACATGTAGATACTGCTTCTCGTATTTTATGAAAACGATGGACCAAGTCATCCACAGCATGATTAATATTCATCTGGTGATAAACAAAACCAATACGGTCCGAAAGATGATGATCACGAAAGATCATGGCAATTTCTTTAGCCCCCATTTTTACTCGATAGGGGCGATATAGTTCATCCGCATTTAGTACATGACCAAAACCATCACGATAAAATTCAATATGTAAGGACCGTGCCAAAATATCTTCGTCTGTCACCGTCCAAGAAAAACCGTGGTCACTGAACATTGCTAGTGTTTCTGGGCTTACGGCTTGTTCAGGAGGCCAAACACCATGTGGATAAGTGGCAAAGTTATGGCGAAATTGATTAATGGCTCGCATGGTTTGTTCCGCAGCATCTTCTGGGTAACTATACGTCTGGGGGAGATGTAAACCTGGCGTTGCTCGCTGAGCACTGCGTGTATCGATTAATAAAGGCATAATGGGATGGTAGTAGGGTGTGGTGATGAGTTCAATTTGTCCACTATCAGCAAGTTCTCGATGTATGGGTACGACTTGCCGGATAATCTCCCATTGCTTCTGTAAGACAAGCTGTTTATCTTCTTCATCGAAGTGCTTCCCTTTACTTTGTAACGCTTTTAAGTCGGGATCTTCCTCTCTAACTTCGGGATCAATCCAAGCTAAATTAAACCATACTTGTAGATCAAGATAATCTTGATCTGTGTACTGCGCCAGTGCCGACTCTACAGAGGTAGGCTCCTTGCAGCGGCCCTGCTTATCTAATAGTTCCTGGTAGCGGGGCCATAATGCAATCACACGCTCCCAGTGAATATCGAAATAATGTTGCAATAGAAAGCGTTTTTCCTCCCTCGTTAGTTGGGCTACCGGCTTCATCACTCGTAGATAATAATCATCTGCACCCTTTAGATAGTCCTCCAATTGTGCCACCAGGGATGGGGTTAAATTAAATGTCTGCCGAATTTTTGGGTAGTGGCGTAAGATCGCGGCCATCTGGTAATAATCTTTTGTCGCATGCAGACGTACCCAAGGCATGATATACTCTTTTTTTACCGTGTCTTGGTAAAAAGGTTGATGCTGGTTCCAAACAAAAGCAATATATAAGGGTTTCATTAATGCACCTCCCGCACCAGTTCTTCTACTGACTGTGTAAATGCAACAGTCCAAGGCGTATGTGGTAATAACGTAACGTCCCACTTCGGCAAGATCGTAGATCCCTGGTACACACGTTCCATTCCCTCTTCCGATTGTGAAACCGTCTCAATGGGCATCCGCCAAACGGTAGTAGGTCGAGCAAAGCGAAACATGGAGGAAATACCTAGATATTCATCCACTAAACCAAAATGAGTTACGTTAGTCATACTACCCCGACTATCAAGATGCCTATCATTTAATGTATGTCCAGGCACACTATAATAACGGTCGGGCGCATGACCGGCCAAGAAATTTATATTAAATTCTACAGCAAAGCAAGCTTCTAGCGTTTCGCTGCCTTCATTCGTCAAACGATACTGATAGTGTAGCTTCCCAGATTGCGGCTGGTATGTTACTATTTTTTTGATGGATACCGGCCACAACCCTTCTCCAAGACACACCTCACCTGTGCGTACTAGCTCCACCTGCGCACTTTCATCGGCCACTGCTGATAGTAGCTGATAGCGCCCACTCACAAAATCTCCGGCCTCCGCTTCACTCAATTTTGCAAGTTCAACCTCGCGCGGATAAAAATGATCCAGTAGGGAAGTTCGACGATATGCATCATAGAACAGTAGGTGCTCTAAGCCCGCTTCCTTGACACGGGTAATATGATGAATGGTTTTAACCTCATCTGTGGCACATACTCCTTGCGCTTGTTCATAAATGTTACAATGATAAGGTTCTTCTCGCCGTGTTAAGACGTCTAAAAGATTAAATGAGCGTGGTTTAAAATCAAGCTCCAAAAGTGAGCCACCCTGGGCTGGAGCCAAGACGAATCCCAGCTCAGGCCCAGTCACCACCACTTCTTCAGCTCCATCATAATCAAAATCTTTCTGCTCTAATTCAAGCCAAGGTTCCTTGTCATGCAAAACCCGATCTATGATGCCCTCAGCCGCAAGGAGGCGACAGTAGAGAGCAGAACGCAGGAAGTTAAGATAGAGCCCACCAAAGACTCCATGCCAGTATGCACAGTTGCACTGACCTGCCCATACGTATTCTTTCGCTTCCTTCTTTTGCGGACCATCCTCGAGTTGCTCTAGCTTTGCTCGCACATGAAGCATCTTTTTATGAATTTGATTGCTCTCTGGGTAGAGAACAAAAAAATTACGCCAATAGCCACCCGACCACTCCATCATTTCTCTGTAGGATCCTGTGGGAAGATAAACCCTGCCCGCAGGTTGATGGTGACTATAGTACTCCTGAAACGTGGTGATATTGATCCAATCACTATTATCTCCCAACAGCGTAAAAAACCGTCGCAACCATTGCTCCTTATATACTAAATCTGCGGTTCCAGGCCAAGAGCCAAATTTCTCCCCGTCATCGGCCAGCACCACCACACGCTCTCCTGCTGGCGTAGCCATCTGTGCCAAATAGTCAATGGTTTCCTGTGGATCAGCAAAGGGAATGAGATATCGCATTTTTTCACTAATGGGGAAGATAAAAAGACGCTCTCCTGCTTCTTCTGTTAGATAGTACTGAAGCGTTTCTTCTTCCGTAAAGCCCACATTTTGAAAGTGTGCATCATCCAATACCGTATAACGGATTCCTGCCTCTGCTAGTGGGCGCGCAAGATGTGGCTCCCATACACGCTCTGCCAACCACGCACCCGTTACCTCAACTTGAAAGTTTTCCTGTAGAAAGCGTGTTTGTTTCTCAATCTGTCCTACTTTATCATCATCAGGGATCATGGCTAAAATCGGCTCGTAAAAGGCACCGCCCATAAGCTCTAGCTGCCCTGAAGCAGAGAGTTTACGTAATCGTGCCATAAAATCTGGGCGATTTTGCTCTATCCAGTGTAATAGAATGCCAGAATAATGCTGTACGACCTTGATTTTAGGAAATTGTTCCACTTCACAAATAAATGGTTCGTAGGCGACTTGATAATTGTTAGCAAATACAGCGGGGAAGTTACCTTCCGGTTGATGATTATGTAGTGCCATGATAAAGTTTATGCGTTTGACTGATTGGCTCATATTGCTCCCTCCTACACTAGCGGCGCTGGTGGTTGTTCCCCTTCTGTTATAAACGGTAGCCTCACAGGAGCAAAGCCACGATAAACCCGATCATAAAGAGGTGTGACAGCCTGCATGCTATAGTGGTCTCGAATTCGCATTGTTGCCCGCTGACGTAGCGCCTGCTGCCACTCAGGCCGCGTTTCCATGTCTACTTTTGCACGCTGCAATGTGGCAACCCAATCCTCTTCTTGATACAGATACCCTGTTGATTGTGTAGCCTGTAGAGCTTCATCATGGATAAGCTGAGTGGCAAATCCTTTTCTGGGCGCAATGGGGATGCTACCCGCAGCCATGGCTGCGAGCAGTTTATCAGGTGGGCCTTCCTCTGCCACATAATAATCAGCACACTGTAACAGCTTGCGACGCTCTTCTCGTGTTAGATTGCCCATGGCTATCAATAAAAAGTCAGGCTCTAATTCTGCAGACAGATATCTTTTTTGCTCGCATGCCACTACAATTTTGTGTGCACATCCTTGTTCTTGTAAGAATTCTTGTTTACGCATTAGACGTGACCCCTCTGCCGCTTGCGTAGCCCAATAGGACGTGTTGATGGAGGGGATACTTTCAACATACTTGCCGGCATATGTACAAAAAAAAGAATTCCATAAACGGCTATCTCCTGTTTCATCGAGGAGATAGCTCGCCTTTGAGGCCGCCAACTGCTGATTTAAAACAAAATCACCCACAATAAATTGTTCCGCAGGAAAATGAAGATGCAACCCTGTAAATTCATGCTTTACTTGTTTTATTTCCACTCGCTCTCGGACAGAATAAACAAAGGGAGTACGATAATACTGTTGGCAAAGAAGTGTAGCACAAACGTCTTCGGCATTGGTTAAGTGCAACAGATCTATTTTCTCTTCCCTTGCCAATAACTTGCCCATGATACCTGCAACGGTGGCGGCAAAGGGAACGGTTTCTGTGGCCGCAATGGAAAAAATCCGCACCGTTTCCCTGTGTTGCTCTGTCACGACAACGGGCTGGAGCTGTCCCCCCACTACCACAAAAAATGAAGCAAAATGTGTGGGTCTTTGTTGAATTTTCATTGCGTCAACTGTGGTAAATATATCGCATTCAACGTTGTAGGTACTCAAAGCTTCGGCTAACTGTAAGAGGGTGCTGTTCGTATCTATGCCGTGTAATGTACGGCAAATTAATCCAACTCGCACTTTTTTTCACCCACTATCCATAAAATTGCACCAGTGCGGATGCACGCATAGCTTACCACATCGCCATTTTTATATGCAAAACCTTGATATCTTGCAGGAAGATAAACATAAGTACACCGGACTAGGGCAATACTACTACATGTTCTTTATTCATCATGTCAAATCTTCATGTTTGTAAGGAGGCCGTTATGCACGCACCCGATCGTCATGAATTAAATGCTGGCTGGACATTACCCACTAGCTATGGTGTGGATCGACTGGTTCTTATACCACAAGAGCCACACAGGCTGTTCTCTTATTGGGAAATCACACCCGTGCTAGAACAAAACATGTCTCAACTCTACCCTAAAGCGTGGGAACTGGGTCGCACCACCTTGAGAGTGAATAACGTTGATACTGGAGTCGTACATGAAATCCAGGTAGACATGCTAGCAGATAACTGGTATGTGGATGCAATTGAACCCGACCAAACATACTACGCGCATTTAGGCCGTACGTTAACGGACGGCACCTTTGTATCGCTGGTAACATCGAATATGGTACGGACCCCACGCGACTCACTCTCCTCCGTTATCGATCCACGCTGGCGTATGTTTGCCTTCTGGCAACAACGTTACACCCGTAAAATAGTAGGTGGATACTCATCCTCTGAACTCTTTACTGCGACGAAGGAACCCACTTCAGAAGGAGGTATATGGTGACAAAAGGTTATCTCTCCCTGGTTTTACACGCCCACTTACCCTATGTTCGACATCCTGAACACCCATACTCATTGGAAGAAAAATGGTTTTTTGAAGCTGTCACAGAGACATATTTACCACTACTTAAAACCTTTAACCGTTTGGAGCAAGACAAAATTGATTATCGCGTAACCGTTTCCATCTCGCCAACGCTTGCCGCTATGTGGCAAGATGATTACTTAAAGGA
>JANKMV010000005.1 GCA_024650095.1 Bacillota bacterium
AGCCGACGGTGGTAATATCGGTGACAGAGGGCTCACCTTTGGTGATGGTGCCCGTTTTATCAAAGATAATGGCAGTGACGTCGCGCATTGTTTGCAGACTCTCTGCATCTTTAATGAGAATACCATTTTCTGCCCCCATGCCTGTTCCCACCATGATGGCAGTGGGTGTGGCAAGGCCAAGTGCACAAGGACAAGCAATGACGAGCACGGCGATGGCGGCAAAAACGGCTTGCCCCAACGCTTCTGTGCCGCCGATGAGCAACCAGCCCACAAAGGTGGAGACCGCGATAAAGAGGACAACGGGCACAAAGTAGCCGGTAACTTTATCGGCCAGTTCTTGAATGGGGGCTTTCGAGCCTTGTGCCTCTTCCACCATACGTACGATTTGCGCAAGGAAGGTATCCTTCCCTACTTTGGTTGCCCTAAATTTAATGGCACCATTTTTATTAATGGTGGCACCGACCACAGCATCGCCCACTACTTTCTCTGCGGGAATGCTTTCTCCCGTTACCATGGATTCATCAATGGTGGTATGGCCATCAATAATGTCTCCATCAACAGGAATTTTCTCTCCGGGACGCACCATCACAATATCGCCTGCTTGCACACGATCTGCGGGAATCTCCCGCTCTTGACCATCCACTATGATGCGAGCTGTTTTTGCCCCTAATTCCAAAAGTTTTCGGATCGCACCGGAGGTTTTGCTTTTAGCAATGGCTTCTAGGTAGCGGCCCAAGAGGTGAAAGGCCATAATCATACTGGAGATGCCCATAAAAGAAACTGCATGGGGAATAAAAAAGGCGGCAATACCCCAAGAATAGGCACTTAAGGTACCCAGAGAAATTAACACATCCATACTGGCACTGCCATGACGCAGGGAACGCCAGGCGCCACGGTGCGTGGGTAACCCTGACCAAAAGACGATGGGTGTGGCCGCCACAAGCATAATCCAATTGTGGTATGGGATATGGAAGTTATAGCGATATTCAACAAACATAATGGTTTCGGTGACGATGGTAATGGCCATGACAAAAAAGAGCATGCGTTTGCGTGCAGACAATTCGGCACGTTCTCGCTCCTCGCGCGCATCACCGCTGCGATTCTCCGCGATTTCTTCTGTTTGTACGCCATACCCTAAATTCTCAATGGTGCGAATAATTTCTTCCTTTGTCACCAGCACACGGTCATACGTGACGGTGACTTTTTCCGTGGCAAAATTAACGCTAGCTTCAAAGACGCCTTCTTTTTTATTTAATCCTTTTTCAATACTGGCCGCACAGGCCACGCATGACATGCCCGTGACAGGTAAAACTAGCTTTGTTTGTTCCTCTTCGGGTTCAGCTATGACCTCGTAGGCGAGATCTGTAATAATGCTGTGTATTGTATCCATGGTAATGACGTCGGGATCGTAGCGGACCGTCACTTTTTCCGCGGCAAAGTTGACGACGGCTTCTGCAACGCCTTCTTTTTTTTGTAGAGCTTTTTCAATACTAGAGGCACAAGCGGCACAGCTCATGCCACCCACTGTTATCGTTTCTTTGACTAAAGCTTGTTGATTAGACATCTGAATACACTCCTTTACCCCCTACCCTGGGGGGGTGGTTAACCTTAATGTACCATCTATTTCTCCATCTGTCAATTAGTTTCTACCAAAAAAGCCTGCATTAGGCATGCAGACTTTTTGTATTCAATACTTTTAGAAGATGGTTAGATAGTTATCTAGCTCCCACTGGTGAACTTGCATGCGGTAGCGATTCCATTCAATGGTCTTCGCTTCTAAAAAGCGACCGTAGATGTGGTCACCGAGAGTAGACTTAATCAGGTCATTCTGTGACAGTTCATGGATTGCTTCGCCTAAATCCATAGGGAGCGTATCAATACCATGGTCTGCACGTTCCTGCGCCGTCATGTCGTAAATATTGAGATCCACAGGTGCTGGCGGTGTAATTTTATTTTTAATACCATCTAGACCAGCGGCCATGGTGACAGCCAGTGTAAGATAGGGATTACAGGATGGATCGGGGTTACGAATTTCGATGCGTGTGCCAATACCACGGCGAGCAGGAATACGAATTAGCGGACTACGGTTATGTTCACTCCAAGCAATGTAAACAGGGGCCTCATAGCCGGGGACTAAACGCTTATAGGAATTAATTAGTGGGTTTGTGATGGCACAGTATCCTTTAACATGCTTGAGCATACCGCCTATGTAGTAGCGGGCGATCTCGGATAATTCTGAGGGATCATTGGCATCGTAGAAGGCATTTTTGCCATTTTGGAATAAGGATTGATGAGTGTGCATACCGGAACCCGCAATGCCGAAAATAGGTTTGGGCATAAATGTAGCATGGAGGTTATGTTGCATGGCTATGGTCCGCACCACCAATTTGAAGGTGGCTATATTATCGGCCGTCATTAAAGCATCGGCATATTTAAAAGCGATCT
The DNA here is from genome assembly GCA_024650095.1 of Bacillota bacterium. Taxonomy (GTDB): domain Bacteria; phylum Bacillota; class Dethiobacteria; order Dethiobacterales; family Dethiobacteraceae; genus JANKMV01. The sequence goes on from JANKMV010000005.1 coordinate 2,446, forward strand.
CGTGTTGACCCGGAGCGACTTCATGATGCGATGCTTCCACTTCAAAACCCATTTTCTGCAAGGTCAGCACCATATCTCGGCGGGCTGACTCACCCATATCCACAGGCATCAAGTCAAAATAGCTGCCACGATCATTGGTAATGGTGGTGGCTCGGCCTTGTTCATCTTTTTGAAAAAGGAAAAACTCAGCTTCGGGTCCTGCGTTCATGGTATAACCCATATCCGACGCTTCTTTAATTACACGACGGAGTGTATTGCGGGGACAACCAGAAAATGGTGTGCCGTCTGGGTTGTAGATATCACAAATCAAACGAGCTTCCGCAACGCCGTTATGTGTTTGCCAGGGGAAGACAGTAAAGGTGTTGGTGTCGGGCCGTAAATACATGTCCGATTCCTCAATGCGAACAAAGCCCTCAATGGAAGAACCGTCGAACATAAGTTCACCGTCAAGTGCTTTTTCCAATTGTTGCACAGGAATGGCGACGTTTTTTGACACGCCTAATACGTCAGCAAACTGTAGCCGGATAAATTGAACGTTTAAATCTTTAACTAATTGTAGGATATCCTCCCGAGTGTAAGCCATCTTTTTCCCCTTTTCTATCTACTTATTTTTATTCTCGTAAGTCATTTAAGGATTATTCTTGCCCTGTAGAGTGTTAATCCCAGTGTATTTTTTCCTTATCTGATTATATAAATACTCATTGAAGAATGTCAAGGTAAAACAGGGTGTAATTGGCACAGTACTTCAGCTAGCGCAAGTTTTTGGTGCTCATAGGTAAGCCCACCTTGCAGATAGACGTCATAGGGTGGGCGCAACGGAGCATCGGCGGAAAACTCACTGCTGGCTCCCTGTACGAAGGTGCCAGCGGCCATGATAACTTCATCTTGGTAGCCTATCATGGGTGCTGGTTGCGGCACAACATAACTATCTACAGGCGAAACGGATTGGACCGCACGACAGAACGTTGTCAGACGGGTAGCATCACCAAGACGAATGGCTTGTACAATATCCCCCCTAGCTTCTGTGGGCTGAGGGCTCACATCATAGCCGAGATGCGCAAAAAGAGCGGCTGCTAACACCATACCCTTGCTTGCTTGGCTCACTTGGTGCGGTGCTAAAAATAGGCCCTGATAATAGAGACGCTTAATGGTGCCCATGGCGCCAATATCAGCACCTAGCCCTGGAGCCGTGAGCCTCCAAGCGACCTTCTCCACCAAATCGGCGCGTCCCACCACATAGCCTCCACTAGGTGCTAACCCTGCTCCGGGATTTTTAATGAGAGAACCGGCACATAAATCTGCCCCAACATGGCAAGGCTCGAGATCCTGCACAAACTCCCCGTAGCAGTTGTCCACAAAGACGATGGTCTCTGGTTGCCGTGCCTTAACAGCAGTGGCTAGTTTTGCAATGTCCTCTGTTCGCAGTGAGCGTCGATTGGCATAGCCACGGGAGCGCTGGATCAATACTACTTTGGTGGGTTTAGCTAAAAGCGTATCTAACTCATCTTCTCTTACCCCTGTGGTAAAATCAGCTTCCTCGTAGGCAATGTTTAGGTGTGGCAGACTACCAAAGGTAGGAGAGGTGAGCCCCAATGCTTGCTGGAGCGTATCATAGGGTTTACCTGTCAAACAAACCAGCCGATCGCCCGGTGCAAGAATCCCATAGAGGCTCGTGGCGATGGCATGAGTACCGGAGACAAAGTGAGGCCGCACTAGTCCCTCCTCTGCACCGAAGACGCTGGCGTAAAGGCTGTCGAGCTTCTCACGGCCTAGATCATTATAGCCGTAGCCCGTCGATTCATAAAAGCAAGTTTCGTCAATGCGGAGAGTGCGAAATGCTGCCAATACACGCGCTTGATTTAGTAGCGCTACCTCTTCGATTTTTTGAAATTGCGATTGAATCGTCTTTTCTAGCTCTGTCATCAGGGTGAGATGTGGCTGTAAACGTTTAAGCATCCCCATCTTGTGCCACTCCAGTATGTAATTGTTGTTGGATCTTTTCCGACCAAGCATACGGTAAGACCGCTCGCACTTGGATGCCCTCGGCCAGATACTCTTCTTTTTCTAACGTGCCGTGTTGACGAATTAAGCCAAGAAGATTGCCCTGACTAAAGGGTAAGAATAAATCTATACGTTGATCGTTATGACGTATTTGTTGCTCTATTTTTTCTAGCAGTGTAGGCAGACCTTGCCCGTTAACTGCGGCGATGGCCACATACTCGGCTTCATGACGACTTAGGGTGGTAAAGATTGCATGCGCCTCAGGGCGATCCATCTTATTAAAAACCACCACTTGAGGAAGTTGATCTGCCTTTAGCTGACTAAGTAGCTCATTAACCGCCACCATTTGGGCTTCTGCTTGTGGATGAGACGCATCCACAACATGCAAAATGAGGTCAGCAGCTAATACCTCTTCTAGGGTAGCATGAAAGGCGGCCACCAAATGATGGGGTAGTTTCTGGATAAAACCCACCGTGTCAGTCAGCAAAAACTGACTACCTCCGGGTAGTTTCACCTGCCGTGTGGTGGGATCTAACGTGGCAAAAAGCTGATCAACCGCATACACATTGGCATTGGTTAAACTATTTAGAAGCGTAGATTTACCCGCATTGGTATATCCCACCAAGGTGACGATGGGAAGTGATTGCCGCCCGTCGCGATGTAGTGTGCGATGTTTTTTTATTTCCTCTATCTCTTCTTTCAAATCTGCAACACGCTTACGTAAGCGGCGTCTGTCCACTTCTAGTTTTGTTTCACCGGGGCCACGTGTGCCGATCCCCGCACCGAGACGGGAAAGGGCAATTCCTTTACCGGCCAAGCGTGGCAACAAATAATTGAGTTGAGCCAACTCCACCTGCAGTTTACCTTCTTTGGTTTGGGCGCGTTGGGCAAAAATATCAAGAATCAGCGCAGTACGATCGACCACACGCACACCAAGCAATTCTTCTAGATTTCGAATCTGTGAAGGCGCTAATTCATCATTAAAGATAACAAGTTCGGCTTCCACTTCACTGCTAATGGTTTGCAGCTCATGTGCCTTTCCTTTGCCCACGTATAGCTTTGCATCGGGTCGTGCACGTTTTTGGACCAACTCCGCTACCGCTACGGCGCCCGCAGTCTCCGCCAATTGAGCCAGTTCAGCCATTGTATCTTCTATATTCCATATTGAATTTTGCATATCTAGACCCACGAGCACAGCTTTTTCCATAAAATTACCTTCCTTTCTGCTTCATTGTAACAGAAAGGAAGGCTACCGGCAATTTCTCCATTTGGTTACGCTTGCCAAAACTTAAAATCCACATCTTCCTGACCTAGTTGCTCAAAATCCTCTCGAATTAGCATCATCAGTTCATCCCGACTGTAGAGTCGCCGCTTGACTAAACGGAGAGCCTGGCAACGAATGGCTTTTTCGATGAGGTTCCGTACAAGGCGGGCGTTACTGAAATTAGCGCTCTTTGTGTCTAGTTGTGCTTGCAAGTAGGAATGTAAGTGTTCAGCCGCCCCTACGGATATTTGATATTCCCTCTCTCTTACCATCAACTGCGCGATCTCCAATAGTTCTTCGCACGTATAATCGGTAAATTGCAAATGGATAGGGAAACGCGAACGTAGTCCTGGATTTGTCCGTAAAAATTTTTCCATTTCCTTTTCGTATCCCGCCAAAATAAGGATAAGCTCATTTTTGTGATCTTCCATGGACTTAACTAATGTATCGATAGCTTCTTTACCAAAATCCTTTTCTCCTCCGCGGGCCAATGCATACGCTTCATCGATGAAAAGAATGCCACCAATGGCCTTTTTTACCTGCTCACGGCATTTTTGTGCTGTATGACCAATGTACTCTCCCACCAAATCAGCACGTTCCACTTCAATTAAATGTCCCTTGGGTAATACCTTTAATTCTACCAACATGCGCCCTAGAATGCGGGCAACAGTTGTTTTCCCAGTACCGGGGTTCCCTTTGAAAATCATATGTAGAACTAAACTATCATTTTTAAGTTGAAACTTTTCACGCCTGCGACAAATCTCTACGTACGCACTAATTTCTTTGACAAGATCTTTTACCTTCGTCAGGCCAACTAACTGTTCCAGTTCTCCCACCAGTTGCTGTAGTGTTTCCTGGGTTTCGGTGGAGACGTCGGGATCCTCCGCTGCCTGCTGCGCTAGTGCTACACTCGCCACGGCAGCTTCTGTTGTGGAGGACTCTTCCCGGCTTTGTTTTAGTTCATTATTTTCCATGGTAAAGGTTAAACCAAACCGGGTTGTCTGCTTCATACACTCCCTCCCATAGAAACAGTATATGCAGAAGGTATCCATTTGCACAGTCAAAAAACAGAAAAAAAAGAACAGCTTGCTGTGCGACACAGAAACGCTGTTCTTTATGTTCATTACGCTCGTTATTATTCCGTGGGCTGCGTTAAGTTAATGTTACGAAAAGGGATGATGGTAGATACGGCATGTTTGTAAATCAATTGTTGCTTGTTGTCCACGTTGAGCAGGATGGTAAAGTTATCGAAGCTACGTACTGTTCCCTTGATCTGATAGCCATTAATCAAAAAAACGGTCAGCATCATATCTTCTTTACGCGCGATGTTTAGAAAATTATCCTGCAAGTTAACAGGAGTTTTATTCATGCCTATCCCTCCATGTGCTATATTTTAATGGTAATTCATCTAATTCTCGCCTAATTGGAAAAATCCTGCTAAATAGGAAGAAATAATTTCTGCTGCTTCCGTGGGACTAACCTGATCCATCTCTAGCCAAGTTAGATTCTGTTCATGTCGAAACCAGGTTAACTGCCTTTTGGCAAAGCGTCTGGTATCACGTTTAATCAGTGCCACGGCATCTGCAAGGGGTAACTCTCCTTGCAAATGAGCAACAAGTTGCTTATAACCCAAACTCTGCATTGCTTTTGCCTCAGGGGGCACCCCACGTAGCAACAGTTGTTGTACCTCACGGAGCAAACCCGCTGCCATCATTTTATCCACACGTGCTTCGATGCGCTGGTAGAGGGTAGCTCGTTGCAGGGTCAGAGCAAACTGATAGGCGTCATAAACAGGTTGTGCAGGTGTTTGCTGGAGTTGCTCGGAGATGGGTTGTTGGTTTTGTTCAATTACTTCCAGTGCACGAATGACACGACGAAGATCGTTGGGATGCAGTTTATTGGCTGTTTGTGGATCCACTTGGCTTAACTTTTGATGCAGCGCTTCTGCGCCCTGCGTCTGTGCCAACTTTTGCAGGCGGTTACGAATTTGTGGGTCAATACCGCTGTCACTAAAAGCGAATCCCCGAATGACAGCTCGCAGATAGAGACCGGTGCCGCCCACAAGCATGGGAATTTTGCCGCGACTGTGGATGTCTGCGATGGCCGCAGCGGCATCCTTTTGAAAATCGGCGACGGTGTAATTATCACGCGGATCCCGGATATCTAGTAAGTGGTGGGGGACGTGGGCACGCTCTGCCATTGTGGGTTTGGCTGCCCCAATATCGAGGCCACGGTACACCTGTACCGAATCAGTCGAAATTATCTCACACTGTAAGTGGCGGGCTAGCGTAAGGGCCACGGCAGTTTTACCCACAGCTGTGGGCCCGGCAATGACAATGACCTTTTGCATCTCATTCCCTCCGGAAGTTTTTCGCCACCGACTGTTCTGTCAAAACCATCAGTGTGGGGCGTCCATGTGGGCATGTATGCGGTTCAGTCGTCGCCACAAGATTATTGAGTAACGTCAACATTTCGCTTTTATCTAAACTGTGATTTGCTTTGACGGCCGCTTTACACGCCATCATTTGCATCGCCTTTTCGAAGAGGGTAATGTTGCCCTCTTCAAGGTTACGTTGTGTTAACAGCTCCATTAATTCTTCTTGGTGCAAGCCATCTTTGATAAATAATGGAACTGAGCGCAGGATAAAGGTATTATTACCAAATGTTTCAAAATTTAATCCTAGATCCGCAAAAAAAGGTAGCGATTCGGCAAGCGCTGCCGCTGATTGAACATCTAAGATAAACGTCTGCGGTATGATTTCTTGCACGGGTAAACTGCCGCTGGATAGATCCTTTTTAATGACGTCATAAAGGATGCGCTCGTGGGCTGCATGCTGGTCAATGATATAGAGATCTCCGCCTTCAGATTGCGCGAGAATATATGTAGCTTGGTACTGACCGAGGGGTCGTAAATTGGGAAAAGAGCGAGGCGTCGTACTCGGTGCATTTTCGTGTGCGATGGTCGGTGCGTTTGTCCCCCCGAGTACGGTAGAGCTGTGCGACCATGGTGCTTGGGCATCGTCTGGCCGTTGTTTGCGCTGATACAAATCCACAGGTACGGAAGCGGAGTGACTGTCTTGGTTAGTAAAGCCTTGCGGTAGATCATAGAAAGATTGATGGGCTGCTGTTTCACGCGTTGTTTGTGAAAATGGTGTCTGCATAGTGCCAATGAGTGAGGCTTTCTGTAAGGCGGACTTCACCCCGGTTACTAGTTGGCGATAGAGATCGCGCTCCTGTGAAAACCGAACTTCACGCTTAGCGGGATGCACATTGACATCAACTGCCATGGGGTCTAGTTGCAGCATTATGACCGCTGCCGGAAAGCGATTACGAGGTAAAAGTGTATGATAGGCAGTTTGCAGTGCGTCGGATAACATGGGGGATCGGATCGAGCGACGATTAACATAGAAAAATTGCAGATTGCGATTGGCTCGGCTTAGCGTCGGCTTTGCCACAAAGCCATGCAATGCAACTAGTGACCCTTCCCATAGCAGGGGAATCATTTGCCGCATATTTTGCCGACCTATGATCTGTGCTATGGTATCCTCAGCCTTACCCGTGCCGGGTGTTGTTACTTTTTTCTTGCCGTTAACGGTCAAAGTTATTGCGACTTCGGGCCAGGCTAGCGCTAAACGCTGGACAGTGTCGGTGACTTTGGCCGTTTCTGATGCCACACTTTTCATAAATTTTAAGCGGGCAGGCGTATTGTAAAATAAATCTTCTACTTTGACAACTGTACCCACCGGGCTACCGGCATCCTCTATGCTAATGGTTTTGCCACCATGAATAATAATCTCTGTTCCAGTGGGGTCTTCGCTTTGCCGTGAGAGCAGGCGAAAACGACTAACAGAAGCAATGCTAGGTAATGCCTCACCGCGAAAGCCTAACGAATGCACAGTGAATAGATCGGCTGCCGTTTGAATCTTACTGGTGGCATGTCGCTGCAAAGAAAGGGGTATATCGTCAGCAGCCATGCCACAACCATCATCCACAACACGAATTAAATCCAATCCACCACCGTTTATGTGCACATCGATGTGGGTAGCACCCGCATCGAGTGCGTTTTCCACCAATTCCTTGACCACAGCTGCAGGCCGTTCCACCACTTCACCCGCCGCTATCTTATTTGCCGTTACTTCATCTAGTAAATGAATTTTACCCATGGCCATTCCCCTTTTTTATCGCTTGCTGCAATGTATATAGTAATTGCAGCGCTTCAATTGGACTGGTGGTCATCAGATCGGTGGTATCGATGAGCTCGAGCGCCTTACCCAACGCAGGGTCTGGCGCAAATAAGTTCATTTGCTTCGCTTCCACAGTGGCGGCCACTTCACGCACAGCGCCACCCGGCACCTCTAATGTATGGAGAATCTCCCTGGCCCGGGTCAGCACCTTTTCTGGTAGCCCCGCCAGGCGTGCCACCTGAATGCCGTAGCTATGGTCCACAGTGCCTGCGACCACTTTGTGGAGAAAGACAATATCATCACCGCGTTCCTTGACGGTGGTGGCCATATTCTTGATGGCGGGAAAGGTTGCCGGCAAATCTGTAAGCTCATGATAGTGGGTGGCAAAGAGAGTGCGCGCCTTTATTTTACGGCACAAATATTCCACCACCGCCCGTGCAATGCTAATACCGTCGAAGGTACTCGTACCTCTTCCCACTTCATCTAAAATAACGAGACTTCGCTCTGTGGCACGACTGAGAATGTTGGCAACTTCGCTCATTTCCACCATAAAGGTACTTTGTCCACCCACTAAATCGTCGGCTGCACCGATACGTGTAAAGATGCGATCCACAATGCCTATGGTGGCCTGGCGAGCGGGGACAAAACTGCCAATTTGCGCCAGCAGGACAAGCAGTGCTGTTTGGCGCATATAGGTGGATTTACCGGCCATATTGGGACCCGTGATGAGTAACACTTGCTCTGTATCATGGTTGAGTCGTGTATCATTGGGTACGAACAATTGGTCTTGCATGACCCGCTCCACCACAGGATGACGTCCATCGAGGATTTCGATCACGTCACCTTCATCCACCTGAGGGCGAACGTAGCGGTTCTCCCGAGCTGTTATCGCCAGCGCTGCATAGACGTCCAACTCTGCTAAAGCGGTTGAAGCAGCTTGGATTTTGGCGGTCTGAGTAGCAACCTGTGCGCGAACCTCCAAGAACAAATCATATTCCAGCCCACAGATTTTATCCTCTGCACCCAGCACCGTATTTTCGTATTCTTTTAATTCCTGGGTAATATAGCGTTCAGCATTGGCTAGCGTTTGCTTACGTGTATAATCATCAGGCACGAGATGAGTGTTAAGGCGGGTAACTTCAATGTAGTAGCCAAAGACTTTGTTGTAACCCACTTTGAGAGATTTAATTCCTGTTCGTGCCCGTTCACGCTGCTCCATGGCTAAAATATCACTACGACCATGCCGCGTGGCGTGACGTAATTTATCCAGTTCTGCATGGAAGCCGTCGCGCAGAAGGCCGCCTTCGCGGAGCGATAGGGGCGGGTCGTCTGCCAGTGCGGCAGCTAAATAACGGGTAAGGTCCCCCAACTCAGGCAGTCTGGCAGCGAGCCTTTGCATACAGACGCCACCTGCTTGCAGTGCTGCCTGGATCTCTGGCAGGATGGCGAGTGTGGAACGAAGGGCAACTAAATCACGTGCATGTGCATTGGCGCAATGCACGCGACCTAAAAGCCGCTCTAAATCGTAAACTTGAGCTAACAGTTCCGTGAGCTGCTCTCCTAAGGCGAAATTGCCGACTAATTCTTCCACTGCATCTAAGCGGTGGTGGATAGCTATGACATCAAGCAAGGGCTGTTCTACCCAACGGCGCAATAAGCGCGCCCCTAAGGCCGTCCGCGTTTTATCTAACACCCAGAGGAGAGAGCCATATTTTCGCTCGTCGCGGATGGTGCGCACAAGTTCCAGGTTACGCCGCGTGGCGGCATCAAGGACCATAAACCCATCTGGATTATAAATTGCAGGCCTTTGCAAGTGGGTTAAACTATTTTTTTGTGTTGCGCTTAAGTACTTGATAATGGCACCCGCAGCTGGCAGAGCGTACGTTAGCTCGCCACAACCTAAACTATCGAGGTTAGCCACCTCAAATTGGCTCTGCAACGCCTGCTGAGCGCTTTTTGTAGAGAAGTCCTTATCTGGACATGGGTTAAGGATTGCGCGCCCCCCTATGGGCTGTAGCGCCTTGTGGAGGTCACTTTCATCTTTTGCACTTTCATTAACTAAAATCTCGGCCGGTTGTAAACGCGAAAGCTCTTCGCTAAGAAATTTACCAGCTTGACGACCTCGCGTTTGAGAAAGGGCAAACTCACCGGTGGATATATCCACCACGGCCAAACCAATGCCAGCCCGTCCCAAGTAGATAGATACTAAATAATTATTGCTCTTTTCATCCAAGAGAAATGATTCCGTCACGGTACCCGGTGTAATTACTTGTACAATTTCTCGCTTGACTATGCCCTTGACCAGTTTTGGATCCTCTACCTGTTCACAAATGGCCACCTTATAGCCACGCTCGATCAAACGGCCTAAATAGCTGTTGAGAGCATGATAAGGAAAGCCTGCCAGGGGGACACCCTTTTCTCTTGAGGTTAAGGTGATTTCTAATTCTCGCGCACCAATTTTTGCATCTTCAAAGAACATCTCGTAAAAATCACCCACACGAAAGAGCAAGATTTTATCTTGATTCTTTTCTTTGATCTCATTAAATTGCTTCATCATCGGTGTTTGTTTTTTCAAGGTTGGTCCTCCCCAACAAGCTCCAAGTTCTAGCCTCTGTAATTTCCACCATCACCAGTGTACCAGTGGCAATATTCTCCCCTGTAAAATTAACAGTCTTACTGCCCCGTGTTCGTCCAGTTAAAACCGTAGCGTCTGTTTTGCTAGGACCCTCCACCAGTACTTCTAGCGTTTGTCCCACCAGCGCTTTGTTATGGCGCAAACTGTGTTTATTTTGTAAGGTATGTAGTCTTTGAAACCGCTCTTTCTTTATTTCACCGACCACCTGATTGGGCATCTTGGCAGCGGGTGTTCCTGAACGCTGTGAATATAGAAAAGTGAAAGCCGCATCATAGCTGACGCTGTCCACCAGAGCCAATGTATCGGCGAAATCGTCTTCTGTTTCCCCAGGAAAGCCCACGATTATATCTGTTGTGAGGGCACAGTGAGGAAGATAACGGCGGAGCATCTCCACTAGATCTACGTAATGCTCACGCGTATAGCCACGGTTCATACTATTTAAAATGCGATTACTACCAGCTTGTACCGGTAGATGCAGATGTTCACAAATATTCTTCCCCTTCGCCATGGTAAACGCCAATTTCTCTGTTAAATCACGTGGATGCGAAGTCATAAAGCGAATGCGTTTAACCCCCGTCTCCTGATCCACGCGCGCTAATAAATCGGCAAAGTCCACAGTTTCCTCCAGATCTTTACCGTAGGAGTTAACGTTCTGGCCCAAGAGAGTGACTTCTATATACCCACGTTGCGCAAGCTCGCTCGCTTCACGTAGAATATCCGCAGGCTTTCGGCTGCGTTCCCGTCCCCTTACATAAGGAACGATACAATAGGAACAGAAATTATTGCAGCCATATGTAATATTAACCCACGCTTTCACACCATCTGTGCGCGTCACGGGTAAGCCTTCGACCACCTCACCGGCCTCCGACCATAAATCCAGCACGGGCTCTTTACTTTGCGCTGCTTTTTGCAAAAGCTCTGGGAAAGCCGCTAGATTGTGAGTGCCAAATAGTAAATCTACAAAGGGGTAGGTTTTTTTTATCTGGGTAGCGACGGCCTCTTGTTGCACCATACAACCGCAGATGGCAATCATCATTTCAGGCCGCTTTTTTTTCAACGGGCCCAAACGCCCAATACGCCCAAATACCTTAGCTTCCGCCTTTTCTCGCACCGCACACGTATTCATAATCACAAGATCCGCAACGGTCACATCATCAATCTCTTCATAGCCCAATTCATCCAAAAAGCCACGGATCGTCTCCGCATCCCGTTCATTCATCTGACAGCCAAAGACCGTCATCGTGTACTTTTTCGTCTGCATCAAATCCACTCCTTGCGACTCGAGACCACTTTTGTCGCATTGTCGCGTATTAATCCGATTATAGCATAAATAATGCGGAGATGAAAATAAAGAGCCCGTAGGCTCTTTTGCTTTTAATGCAACTAATTTTCTTTTAACTCTTGAAAGGGGACGTTCATCGTATGGCAGGTCCCCATCACAGTTACATTAGCGGTGGTACTTTCAATACCCTCAATCCAAACCGCTTTACCCTGGTGAAAAACTGCAATTTTGTCGGGAGAGTTTATAATTTCTTGCGCTCGTTGTTTTTCCAAACCATCCACTCCTCTACATGTAGTGTATTGAATCATCCTACATGTAGTATACCCATCCGGTCAGGCGCGAATCGTCATTACGTTTTGACTCCTCTTTGATGATATCGACAACGTCGCTCGATTTTATCTCTCCGCTACAATTTCTCGGATACCAGCAAGGATATCCTCAATATCTGCCAGCGTATTTTGCTGTCCGAAGGAGAAGCGTAGCGTGCCGGTGGGGAAGCTACCAATGGTTTTATGGGCCAGAGGCGCACAGTGTAAGCCGGAGCGGGTCATAATGCCATGGGTTTGCTCTAGCATAAAGCTTAAATCCCCATTATCGACGCCGTCCATGTTAAGGGAGATGGTGGCCGTGGTGGTGGACGCTTCCTTTGTGCCATACACAATAATGGTGGGGATGGCAGCTAGACCTGTGAGGAAGGCCTGGGTGAGTTTTGTTTTCTGTTCTTTTATGGCAGGCAAACCCTGCTGTTGTAATACTCGTACACCTGCTGCCAAACCGGCAATACCGGGCACATTGGGCGTGCCACTTTCGAATTTATCGGGTAAAAATTCAGGTTGATGTACATCCTCCGAGCGACTGCCTGTACCCCCTTCAATAAGGGGTTGCGTTAAATCAACTGCCCTTTGGCTTAAACAGAGTCCACCGATTCCGGGCGGGCCTAACAAGCCTTTATGTCCTGTGAAGGCGAGATAATCACAATGCAAGTCGGCAAAATCCACAGCGTCTGAACCTGCTGTTTGCGCCACATCGACGCAATACAAGGTATCACTATGGGCAAGAATGTCGCCCACTTCATACACCGGAAGTAGGGTTCCTGTCACATTAGACGCATGGGTCAGGATTACAAGTCGAGTATTGCTCCGTAGCGCCTTTTGTACCTGTAGTGGGTCCAATGTTCCGTCTGAGTGACACTGAAGCGTTTCCACGTGGATCTTACGTTCAGTGGCAAGACGCGTTAGTGGTCGGATCACAGCATTATGTTCCATGGAGGAAATTAATACATGGTCTCCCGCTGCCAACAGTCCTTTTGTGACTAAATTAAGGGAATATGTAACGCTGGGTGTAAAGACAATTTGCTCTGGTTGTGGCACGTGAAAAAAATCTGCCAGCAGACAACGTGTATCGTAGACCATACGTGCAGCATCTAGTGCACGACGATAACCGCCACGACCGGGACTGCAACCAATATCCCGCAGATACCCTAGCATCGCCTCGGCGACTTGCGCTGGGCGAGGATAGGTGGTGGCGGCGTGATCGGCGTATATTTCTTTCATGATAAGTCTCCTCTGGGAAAGAATGTACGAATAAAGGTGGTGAAAGCTCTAGTCGCCGGGGATTGAATACGTTTAGCATGGGTGACAAGGAAAAAATTACGTTTTAAATCTAAACCAGTAACAGAGCGTGCTGCCAACAAACCAAACTGAACATAATCTTCCACAACATAACGGGAAATAACAGTGAGTCCGAGCCCGCGACGTACGGCCTGCTTAATGGTTTCTTGATTATCGAAGACTTGCATTTGGAAGGCAGCTAGATCCGTGCCTGTACCTTGCAGCGCTTGTTCAAATAAAGAGCGTGTACCCGAACCTTCTTCTCGCATCAGCAAGGGATGCATTATCATGTCCTCTACCGTGACACAACCTTTTGCCACTAGGTCAGCAAAGGCTGGCAGTTGTGGAATAGCCACAACCAATTCGTCTTCCACAAGAGGCTCATACATAAGCTGAGGAAGTTTGATCTTCTCTCCTACGATACCCACTGCGTAGTGGTAACGAAATACATCCTCACACGCGGTGGCGGAGTTTTCCTGGCGGATATTTATTTTAATGGTCGGGTACAGTTGTTGAAACGCAACTACAGCGCCAGGAAGTAAATACTGACAAGGTACGGAGCTGGCCGCGATGGTAATGGATTCTTCTGGCATGGTGTCAGCACAACTCAATTCAGTCAAGACCGTCGTGCGCATGTCCAACATATCTCTGGCATAACGGTAAAGAGTTTCTCCCGCGGGCGTTAATAATAATTCACTTTTACCTCGATCAAAAAGAGGCATACATATTTCGGTCTCTAAACTTTTAACATGGGCACTCACAGTAGGCTGACTTAAAAAAAGGTGTTGGGCAGCACGTGAAAATGAACGATGGGCTACAACCATCACAAAGGCTTCTAATTGATAAAACTCCACCGTATCACACCCTTTTGGTATATTGTTCGCAAACTGCGAGGGAAATTCCTGCCATATTCCTTTATACTTTGCATTTCCAGCGTATTTCGCTATAGGTTTTATCTATCACGCCTACACCCGTATTGAAAATGCCTATTTGTTTGAGGGAATTAAAAAACATTATAATAACTGTGCTTGTTACTTTAGTAACGTTTATTTAAATTTAGGGGGGTATGATATGGGGAAAAAAATGATAATCGTTAGCGGAGTTGTGTTGGGTATATTAGGCGTATTACTGGTTCACTTTGGTAATCCAACTAATATGGGCGTGTGTGTCGCCTGTTTTATTCGGGATATTGCAGGCGGGTTAGGCTTACATCGCGCGGCGCCAGTACAGTACTTACGTCCAGAAATTATGGGTTTTATTCTCGGTTCATTTATTATTTCGTTAAAAAATAGAGAGTTTGGCGCCCGCGGCGGTTCTTCCCCGCTGTTGCGCTTTTTCATGGGTATGGCCATGATGATTGGTGCTATGATCTTTCTTGGTTGCCCCTTGCGCATGGTGTTACGCTTAGCCGCAGGAGACTTAAATGCACTCGTTGGCTTATGCGGTTTTATTTTCGGCATCTTCATTGGCGTTCAATTTTTAAAGAAAGGGTTCTCCTTAGGTCGCAGTCAGAAACAAAATATCACAAATGGTCTTGCTATACCCACATTCGCTTTGGTACTATTATTATTAGTGATAGTAGCTCCTGCATTCATTATTTTTAGCGAGAGTGGTCCCGGTGCCGCACGTGCACCGCTATTGATCGCGTTGGCCGCGGGCCTCATTGTGGGTGTGCTCGTGCAACGCAGTCGCCTTTGCCAGGCAGGCTGCTTTCGTGATTTAATGATTATTCGTGACCCTCATCTTTTGTATGGTACACTGGGCATTTTCTTGTCAGCATTAGCATTGAACGTTGCTTTCGGTTACTTTAAACTTGGATTTGCTGACCAACCCATTGCTCACACAGATGGGCTCTGGAATTTTATTGGCTTAGCTGTGGTGGGATTAGGGGCTACGCTACTTGGAGGTTGTCCACTTAGGCAAGTCATCCTCTCAGGAGAAGGAGATACAGATGCTGGCATCGTACTTTTGGGTATGCTTAGCGGTGCTGCTGTGGCACACAATTTTGGCATAGCTGCCAGTGGAAGTGGTGTTACCATTACTGGACAAATTGGTGTACTAGTAGCAGCCGCCTTTTTACTTTTCGTTGGGTTTGCTTTTTCAGCAAAAACAAGTTCCAGTCAGAAAGGAGGCATCGGTTATGAGCGTTCCTTATAGTTTAGATGTACGGGGTCTTTCTTGTCCAGAACCGGTTATCTGCACGAAAAATGCATTAGATGAAAATAACGGTCTGGTTATCGTCCTCGCTGATAGCTATGTGGCTGCGGAAAATATACGCCGTTTGGTTACTTCGTTGGGGTATCAATGTGCTACCGAAAAAAATGCAGATGAGTTTACCATCACAATTAGTAAATAGAGGTGTAATGTGGATACTTATTATGTGGCAACGTTTCATTCTGTTTCCCAGGCTCTACGGTTTGAAAAAAACCTAAAACAGCTGTCTCTCCAAATCACGATGATGCCCGTCCCCAGAATCATCTCTTCTTCTTGTGGTATTGCCGCACGTTTTGCTATAAATGACTTAGCGGCTGTACAAGACGCAGTAGCGCAAGGAGAAAGTGATGTTGACGAGGTGTATCTTTTTAGCCATGATGATAAAAAAGTTCACGCTGAACGTGTCTTAAAAAGTGAAAAATGAGTTACATAAGTAACATCATTGGCATGAACAAGCAATCACTACACAAAATGAACTTCTTGTGGTAAAATGAAGGCGATACTGAACAAGGAGTTGGTCAAGTGGTTCAGGCAGCCTATATTGCAGATATGTTTTTTAAAATTGTAAACGGATTATTGATTTTACGGATTATTTTATCTTGGATTCCTCATAATCCAGATCAGCCCATTATACGTTTACTATATGAGGGTACCGAACCATTGCTCGCCCCATTTCGTCGCCTCATACCGCGCTCTTCTCTTCCCATTGACCTTTCGCCCATGTTAGCTTTCTTTGTGCTTAGTATTGTGCGTCAGGCTGTAATCAATGCATTACTTCGCTTTTAGAGTATTTACACATACCTCCCGCCGAGATTTTGTGCGGGAGGTATGTGTTATAATTACTCCGGCTTGTTTTCATATAGACTAGCACGGCGTAATGCGTAATCGCCGAAGCGATCCTTAATGGTGTCGGCAGCCTTTGTCAGACGGTCTAGTCGCTCTTCTTCATCCTGCCAAAAAGAGAGCTGGTAATTAGCTTCTCGTGCCTGCAAATTTGAGATGGCAATCCCCAATAAGCGTACCTTGCGCCAAGCTTCAAAATGACGTTGGTAGGTTGTAAGCGCTGTGTTGTAGATAGTTTCGGTGAGAATTGTGGGTTCTGTAAGGGTACGTGATCGGGTAGAACTGACAAAATTTTGATCCTTTACCGTAAGGGTGACGGTCCGCCCTGCATAACCACCATGCCGCAGACGGCGCCCTACGCGTTCGCTTAAATCCAATAGCACACGGGCTACATCAGCAGGATCATTAATATCCCGTGGTAATGTTGTGGAATGGCCAATGGATTTAGCGGTATCTAAAGCATGCGGGTCTACAGGTGAATCATCATCACCATTGGCCAACTGTCGCAGGATATCTCCCATCACGCCGAAACGGCTGACAAGTAAACGCTCGGGCATGGCGGCCAGCTGACCGATGGTTTCCACACCCATTTCTTTAAGGGCAGGCGCCATTTTTCTACCCACACCCACCATCTCCCCTACGGGTAAAGGCCAAAGCACAGTGGGAATGTCTGCCTTGCTGATGGTGGTAAAGCCCTGGGGCTTTTGTCTTTCAGAAGCCATTTTAGCAAGAAATTTATTAGACGCCACACCCACAGAACAAGTAATGTCTAATTCTGTGCGGATTCGCTGTTGTATAATCTTACCAATCCCTTCTACTGAACCGAACAAACGTTGAGAACCGGTTACATCTAACCAAGCTTCATCGATGGAAAATGGCTCTACAAGGGGAGTATAGTTTCTAAAGATGGCAAGAAATTTCTCTGAATACGACAAATAGAGGCTGTGATCTGGAGGAACAAAAATTCCTTGCGGACATAGCTTTTTTGCTTGCCAGACGGGAATTGCCGTTTTTACACCAAACTGTCTGGCTTCATAGGATGCCGTGAGAATAATACCATGGCGCTTATGTGGGTCACCGGCCACTAGTACGGGTTTACCGCGCCAAGCGGGGTTCTGCGCCTGATGGCCTTACGTTACATGTGGGACTTGGTACATTTCGTCCTGTCAAGGTACATGAAATC
>JANKMV010000060.1 GCA_024650095.1 Bacillota bacterium
ACACAGCTATTTTCATTTTTTCTGCTAAATTAGTAATATATAAGAAAAAATTCGAAAAACAGGAGGTGAAATGGTTGGAACCCATTTATGTAGTCATTATTGTAGTATTAACGGCGCTTGTGAGTGCGTTTGTAGGATATTCTATCCGCAAACAAACTGCGGAAAGAAAGATTGGTTCGGCAGAAGTTGCTGCCAAAACGGTCTTACAGGAAGCAGAAAAGCAAGCACAGGCCGCTAAACGGGAAAAAATCATTGAAGCAAAAGAAGAAGTGCATAAACTACGCCGAGATTTCGAACAGGAAAGCCGAGAACGACGTGAAGAATTTAAGCGGAGTGAACGCAGACTTTTACAAAAAGAAGAATCGTTAGATAAAAAGACCGCGCATATTGAGCGCAAGGAAGATGATTTTAAACAAAAGGAATTGGAAATTAGCAGCATCCAGAAAAAAATATCGGAAGCGTTGGAGCAGCAATTGGTTGAACTGGAACGGTTATCTGGCATGACCACCGATGAAGCCAAAGAGATATTGCTTTCTCGTGTTCGAAACGAAGTACGACATGATATGGCCATTATGATTAAAGAAATCGAAGGTCAAGCAAAAGAGGATGCTGAGAAAAAAGCACGGCATATCATTACCTATGCCATTCAAAAATTTGCGGCAGATCACGTGTCTGAGACCACTGTGTCTGTGGTTTCGTTACCGAATGATGAAATGAAGGGACGGATTATTGGCCGTGAAGGTCGTAATATTCGTGCTCTAGAAACTCTGACAGGTATCGATTTAATCATAGACGATACGCCGGAAGCGGTAATTCTCTCCGGTTTCGATCCCATACGTCGTGAAGTAGCCCGTATTGCCTTAGAAAAACTTGTGGCAGACGGTCGTATTCATCCCGCCCGCATTGAAGAAATGGTTGATAAAGCGCGTCAAGAAGTGGACGCACGGATTCGTGAAGAAGGAGAAGCCGCTACCTTTGAAGCAGGTGTTCACGGCTTACATCCAGAAATTGTTAGATTATTAGGTCGCTTGCGTTACCGTACAAGCTATGGGCAAAATGTGTTAAAGCATTCCATAGAAGTTGCCCATCTGGCTGCTGCCATGGCAGCAGAATTGGGCTTGGATGTTCAATTTGCCAAGCGAGCAGGCCTGTTGCACGACATTGGTAAAGCAGTTGACCATGAGGTTGAGGGTCCCCACGTTACCATCGGTGGCGACTTAGCCCGCAAGTATAAGGAATCCCGTGAGATAGTGAATGCCATTGCTGCACATCACGGCGATGAAGACTTCTTGACACTTGAAGCTGTGTTAATTCAAGCTGCTGATGCAGTCTCTGCAGCCCGTCCTGGTGCTCGTCGAGAGACTCTCGAAGCGTATATAAAACGCCTAGAGAAGCTTGAAGAAATTGCAGATTCCTTTGATGGTGTGGAAAAAGCATATGCTATTCAAGCAGGCCGTGAAATTCGCATTATGGTCAAGCCTGAAAAGGTTGATGACCTCTCTAGCGTAACGGTAGCACGAGAAATAGTGAAACGTATTGAAGAGGAGATGGAATACCCGGGACAGATTAAGGTAACTGTTATTCGGGAAACCAGAGCGGTGGATTACGCTAAATAAAACAAAATGGTATCGTCAGACAGAACGGGACATCCGTTCTGTCTGTTTTTTTATTATGCGTTGAAAGAACAACCAATTGTAGGGAACGGTCTTGACCGTTCCGGACCCCGTACAGACAACATAAGTAGTGCTAATGCGCCAAAAAGAGAAAAGGGAAAAATTACAGCGATAATATTCAGCACAAAAAGCAGGATTTTGCATGAAGACTATTGAAGTAACGAGAACTATGGATATTTTGTTACCGGAGGATGATGTCGAATGGTAAAAATAAAGCCGAACAAACAAGATGCATACACGACCAATTTGATGATTTCACTGTTAATGTGTTTTCCAGAGATCATGTCCATTCATTTTGATATGCCCAAGGAGAAGGCTAAATTTACATATGTACTCGTGGGTAGCCCATCGAAAGAGGAATTTACTCGTTTTTCCACATTATTAGACGAATCACTTGCCGCATACGAAGAATTAACGGGTGAAGCATTTAAGGTTAAAGCGAAATTGCAGCGCTCGAAAAAGTTAAATCTATTACTTTTACACTCCAGTACGTCAGCGCTATCATTAGAAGGTATTCAACTAATGTGCGGCATTGTTTGTAATATGTTTCCAGAGGCAGTCATTCGTGATGCAGAAACACTCGATGCCATTGTCGGTGAGGAGCAAATAAGGCAAGAGGAAATCATTGAATATTTGTTAAACCATAATACCGGCATTAAAGAAGACAATTTACTTGCCTTTCGTGATGCGGGTAAAGTTTTGGTCTACGATAAATAGAGACTTGGCGAAGTGGCTGTGTAAAAGCAGCCTTTTATGTATAATAAAGGGAAAATATTGGGACACTTTCCAGTAGAAATTAGTTTGCGAGGTGTGTAAATGCGGTTTTTACTCATAGGTGATGTGATTGGGAAACCTGGCCGTCAATGTTTACGAGATTTGCTACCGCGGATCATCCAAAACTATGACATTGACTTCACCATAGCGAATGGAGAAAATCTAGCTTCAGGAACAGGGTTTAATGAAAAAACAGCCAATGAACTGTTTACGTATGGTGTTGATGTGCTCACCATGGGTAACCACGTCTGGGATAAGAGGGAAGCCATTCCATATATAGACAGAGAAAAGCGTATTGTGCGACCCATAAACTATCCCCCAGGAACACCGGGACAGGGGTACGGTACTTTTCACGCTCACGGAAAGACCATCGGCATCATTAATGCATGTGGTCGTGTTTTTATGCCTGCGTTGGATTGTCCTTTTCGTACGGTGGAAAAAGCCGTACAGCGCCTAAAAAAAGAAACAAACATTATTTTAGTTGATTTTCATGCCGAAGCCACCTCAGAAAAAATAGCATTAGGGCGCTATTTAGATGGAACCGTGTCCGCTGTTGTGGGTACCCATACACATGTGCAGACGGCAGACGAACGCATTCTAACACATGGCACCGCGTATATCACGGATTTGGGTATGACAGGACCCCGTGAATCCGTCTTGGGTGTAGATCCTGAGATTGTATTACGCAAATTTACTACCCAAATGCCTGCACGTTTTGAAGTTGCCACGAAAGGACCGTTACAATTTAATGCTGTCTATGTTGACGTAGACGAAACAACAGGATTAGCGTGCGAAATTTCTAGAATTTCGGATTTGCACGAACTTTAATTGATTTTTTTTGCATGATAGGAAGGATTTTTGCCGGGGAATGATGAACTAATATTTAAAGTTATCAGAAAAGTCTAAATTATCAGGAGGGTCAGCGATGGAAGTATTAAAAGTTTCAGCAAAATCTAATCCGAATTCTGTTGCAGGTGCGTTGGCAGGTGTGCTAAGGGAAAGAGGAAATGCCGAGATGCAAGCAATTGGCGCAGGAGCTCTCAATCAGGCTATAAAAGCTGTAGCAATTGCACGCGGTTTTGTTGCCCCCAGTGGTATGGATCTAATTTGTATACCGGCATTTACTGATATTTTGATAGAAGGGGAAGAGCGGACAGCCATCAAGCTACTCGTTCAACCAAGATAGAATGCAAGCAAAGCGCGCTTATTCAGCTTCCTTAACCGCGCTTTGCAGTACTGCTTTCATTAGCCGCTTGCTAGTTGCAAGCGTATAAATTCTTTAGCAGTACAATTTGTGGATAATTAATTGACAACACCCTAGCAGGGTGTTTTTTTTTGTTTGCGCTCCATGTATGATAGTAGGAGAAAAGGAGTTGATTATCATGTATTCTCCCTTCAAGGATGCAGTGATTGCGGACGGTCACTGCGACACTGTCCATCTCTTTCGAGGTAGACGAGGGTACTTGTTTGCTAATCGTAACACTACAGGTCATATTGATTTACCAAGGCTGCAGGAAGGTGGTGTCACCATGCAATTTTTTGCACTCTATATTGAACCGGAATTTAAACCCGATCAAGCCCTATCACGCACCTTACAACTTGCAGAACATTTTCTTAGCGAAATGGGAAAAAATAGTGAGCAAGTACAAATAATACGAACGCAGCGAGATCTGGCGCGTGCTAGTAAAGATAAAAAGCTAGCAGCGCTTATGACGCTCGAAGGGGGGGAACCACTCGAGGGTGGGGTTGAAGTTCTTCAAATTCTTTATCGCCTTGGGCTTCGTGGAGTTGGGTTAACATGGAATCAACGTAATGGCTTGGCCGATGGCGTGGGGGTGGGTGCTGCCGCTGGAGGGCTTACACAGCTGGGCAAAATCATGGTGAGGGAAATGAACCGCCTTGGCATGATTGTTGATGGATCACACATTGCACCACGTGGTTTCTTCGATTTACTAGAAACATCAACTTCACCTGTGGTGATCACCCACGCCAATGCCGCAGCACTCTGTGCGCATCCACGCAATCTAACTGATGAACAGTTGTACCTACTCCGGGATCAAGGAGGTGTGGTGGGACTGACTTTTTATCCTGCGTTTATTAGAGAAGAGGGTCCCGCTACGCTCTCGCATTTACTCGATCATTTTTGTTATATTGCCGAGCACATGGGTACGGATATGATCGCCATCGGTGCAGATTTTGATGGTATTGACGAAACGGTCGTTGAACTGTCTGACGTATCCAAACTGCCATTACTCATGCAAGGGTTAGTCGAACGGGGCTTTACAGAAGCTGAAGTGCGCAGTATGATGGGAGAAAACCTGTTACGGATCGTAAACAATACTTTAATAAGGAGAGACATTCTGTGACCATCGTAGCTGATCTACATATACATACGCGCGCAAGTGACGGTTTGTTGACTGCCACAGAGGTGATGGAGCAGGCAGCACAAGTAGGCCTCACGGCCGTGGCAATCACGGACCATGATACGGTTGCGGGCATCGATGAGGCAAAGATAGCCGGTGCTACCCTTGGCATTGACGTTTTCACAGGTGTGGAAATGAGTGCTGAGCTTGCGGGTAATGAAATTCATATTTTGGGTTACTGTTTTGATGTAACTGCAGCACCTTTTACCGCGCTTTTGCGACAACTTCGGGATAGTCGCTACCAACGTATGGAATTGATGATTGCAAAACTTAACGCGCTAGGGTATCAAATCGAACTTAGTGAGGTACTAAAGAAAGCAGGAAGTGCGGCTCCCAGTCGTCCTCATGTTGCCAGAGTATTAGTGGAGAAGGGCTATCTTGCTAGCGTGGTGGAGTGCTTTGCCACATTGCTAGAACAAGGTCAGCCCGCGTATGTAAAACGCTATAAACTAACGCCCGCCACCACCATTGCAGCCATTAGAGACGCTGGCGGTATGGCTTTTTGGGCTCACCCTGGGTTAGTGCAGGCGGATGGTTTTCTGCCATTGCTGATTGATGCAGGACTGCAGGGTCTCGAGGTGT
Organism: Bacillota bacterium; assembly: GCA_024650095.1. Taxonomy (GTDB): domain Bacteria; phylum Bacillota; class Dethiobacteria; order Dethiobacterales; family Dethiobacteraceae; genus JANKMV01. The sequence goes on from JANKMV010000060.1 coordinate 5,453, forward strand.
ATCATCCCGATCATACAAGCGAACAAGAGCTGCATTATGGTAATCTAGCAGCCAAGCATAATCTTTTCGTATCCGGCGGCTCGGATTTTCATGGCAAGGAAGCGGGTCGAATGCGTGAATTGGGAGCACGCGGTTTGTCTGTTGCCACGTACCAACGCTGGCAACAGGCTTGTAGGTCGGCAAACACTGGGCAATAGGGAGTGTCAGTTACAATTATTCAAGCTTTTCAGAATGTACGCGCTGTGATAAAATTGAAACTATGGTGAGGGGGTGGTGTGCTACAAGCACGAAGGTGTACGATTATTTGTTTGGCAAGGAGGAAACTATGGAAAACATAGTATTTGGTCTTGAAATTATGGTTATAGGCTTTACAACTGTTATTATAATTTTATATCTTCTCTATCTTATTCTCTTAGGTTTTAGTCGTTTTGCACCGAAGTCAAGTATAAAAACAAAACAAAATTCTCAAGAAATAGTCCCAGCTATTGCGATAGCTAGCGATCAGCACCAGGGCCAGACGACATCACCCGAGGTCGTTGCCGTCATCACAGCGGCCATCTCCGCGTACTTACATTTACCAGCGGGGCAATTTAAAATTGTCGCCATTATGCCTGAGCAAGCGAGTAGTGACTGGGCCATGGCTGGTAGAAATTGTTTGATGGAAAAAAGACAGAATCTAGCCATTTTTCGAAGGGAGAAAACATCATGAAGCAATTTCGTGTCACTGTTAATGGACAAGCATACGACGTGATGGTCGAAGAAATTGAGTCGAGTGCAACTACAACGGTACGTGCAGGCACGAAGACACAGTCTCCTAGTCCAACCATTGCGCCAGCACCCACACCCACATCAACGCCGCCGAAGGTTTCTTCTGCGCCGGCCACTCATACGGTTACGGCTCCCATGCCCGGAATGGTATTGGAGGTTACGGTGAAAGAGGGACAACCCGTGCAAGCAGGTGATATACTATTGACCTTGGAAGCAATGAAAATGGAGAATGAGATTACGGCGTCTACCGCCGGAACAATCACTAAAATAGCTGTTAGTAAAGGTGCAACTGTAAATACCGGCGATATCATGGTTGTCATCGAATAGGAGGGGCAACCAATGCTAGATAAAATACTGTTGTTTATTCAGCAAACTGGTTTTTATGCCATGACGTGGCAACAGTTGCTGATGATTATAATTTCTTGTTTTCTACTTTACTTAGGTCTTGTGAAAAAATATGAACCGCTTTTGATGATACCCATTAGCTTTGGTATGTTACTATCCAATTTACCGTTGGGTGGCGTCTTGAGTCAGCCCATCTATGATGCTTCCGGTCAGCTGGTGTCCCCAGGTGGTCTGATTCATTATTTTTATCAAGGTATAAAGTTAGGCATTTTTCCTCCCTTAATCTTTCTTGGCATCGGTGCCATGACCGATTTTGGCCCACTGATCGCCAATCCTAAGACATTGCTGCTAGGGGCAGCCGCTCAGTTTGGAATTTTTACCACTTTGATAGGTGCCATGTTATTGGGGTTTACCCCAGCACAAGCTGGAGCCATTGGTATTATTGGTGGCGCCGATGGACCAACAGCGATTTATTTAGCCTCACTGTTAGCACCTGAATTATTGTCGTCCATTGCCATTGCCGCTTACTCCTATATGGCGTTGGTGCCCATGATTCAGCCGCCGATTATGCGGGCATTAACAACGAAGAAAGAACGAGAAGTTGTGATGGAGCAATTGCGGCCGGTCTCCAAAACGGAGAAAATTCTCTTTCCCATTGTTGTAGTAATCATTACAGGTTTATTACTACCCGCATCTGTGCCCTTGCTGGGCATGCTCATGCTGGGTAACCTCTTCCGGGAGTCCGGTCTGACAGATAGGCTTAGTAAAGCGTCACAAAATGAACTAAATAACATTATTGTAATTCTATTAGGTGTAGCTGTAGGGGCATCTGCTACGGCAGACAAATTTTTAAGTTATCAAACATTATTTATCATTGTGCTTGGTTTGGCTGCTTTTTCTGTAGGAACAGCCGCTGGTGTTATCATGGGTAAAATTATGTATAAAATGAGCGGTGGCAAGGTGAACCCGCTCATAGGCTCGGCTGGTGTTTCAGCAGTACCCATGGCCGCCCGTGTTTCCCAGTCAGAAGGGCGGAGAGCTAACCCCAACAACTATCTACTAATGCATGCCATGGGTCCCAATGTGGCCGGTGTCATCGGTTCAGCCATTGCGGCAGGAATTTTGCTTTCTTTACTCAAATAGTAGCGGCACGTAATATATTATTTTAAAAAAAGAACCTCACAGTAAGCGTACGTTTGTCTAGAATGTAAACTGAGCCATTTACATTAGACTTTCGGCATCTGTGAGGTTCGTTTGTATTTTGTCCTCCTGTGGTTGCTACTATGCAGGCAAAACTTCCCACAAAGTAAAAACATAATCCTTGTCCTTTATCAATACAATGAGAGTGAACGATATTTATTTATGAGGTAGGGATTATGATGAAACAAGAAAAGAAGCAATTACCACGATGGACAATCATTGCCATCATTGTAGTTATTCTCTTACTGCTGGGGACTTTCATCGATTATGTTTATCATCGACAGCGTATTTATGCGGGTGTCTATATTGATGAAATGGATGTAGGCGGAAAAACAAAGATAGAAGCGTTGCAACTAATGGAAGAGCAGCTAGCGGAAGCCAACTTCTCGCAAAATACTGTGGAATTTGTCTTTGCAGACATTTCGCATCGTAAAACGTTTACTGATTTAGGAATTACAGCAGATCTAGCCAATACTATTGAGGCTGCCTTTGCCACAGGTCGAAATGGTATGCACCTATTTCGTTATGGAGAGCGTCTGCGCCTGAAGCGCTCCCAAGAGAACATTTTGCCATTGGTACAAATCGATCAAACACAATTTGAAAAAAGTTTACACGAAACCTTCATTGCCCTGCAACGAGAACCTGTCAATGCCACCTTAACTCTTTCTGCCGATCGCAAGAAAGTTGAAATTAAGCCCGATGTGCCTGGGCATGTATTGGACATGTTGGCCACCTACCAAGAAGTACAAGAATCTATGGAATCTTTTTTCACCCCACTAACTATAGAATTACCCATTCATGAGGTGGAAGCGGAAATTACAGTTGCTAGCGTAGCAGAGTTGCAGATTACAGAGGAGATTGCAACCTTCTCCACAATCTTTTCTTCTGAAAATGCCAACCGTGTACATAATATTCGTTTAGCTGCCACTGCACTGGATAAATCATTGATTCTTGCCGATCAGGTGTTTTCCTATAACGAAACAGTGGGTGATACTACGGCAGCTAATGGATATCGTGCAGCCCCCATTATTATGAATGGTGAATTAGTTGATGGTATTGGTGGTGGCATATGTCAGGTTTCTTCCACCTTATATAATGCTGCCTTACTTGCGAATCTTGACATCGTCGAACGTAGGAACCACGGCTTACGTGTCAGCTACTTGCCACCTGGACTTGACGCTACTGTGTCATATGGTGGCATTGATTTAAAGTTTGCAAATAATCGTGATCACGCACTGTGGCTTCGTATATTTATCGATGGGAACAAAATAACGACGACGCTATATGGAACAAAAATGCCCGGCCTTGCGGTAAAAGTGTATACAACCGATGTTGAGATTATCCCACCTAGTGAGAAAATCATTGAGACCGCTGAATTACCAAAGGGAAAGCGGGAACTCATTAAAGAAGGACTGCCTGGTTATCGCGCCACTGTTTGGCGGACCACGACGCAAAACGGTCTTGACGAGCGTACGGAAAAAATTTCGCAAGATACCTATAAGGCCACGCCTGCTGAATACCGTGTGGGTACGGCAGAGCTTCCTGTCTCTGGGGAAAGTGAAGTGGAAGAATCAGATGTAGAGGAGAACGGAAGCAATTAAAAACTTGGCGAAAGCCAAGTTTTTTGTTATACTGACAATGCGAACATATATTCGATTAGGAGGGGT
>JANKMV010000061.1:0-4564 GCA_024650095.1 Bacillota bacterium
GTAGGAAAGAATGCATCCCAAGATTGATATAATTTCCTATCCAATAAAAAAAACAAGAGTGCTAGCATAGCGAGCACTCTTGTTGGTGATTATTTTTTTTTACATCATGGGCATTTGGGGCATTCCGCCACCACCGGGCATACCGCCGCCGCTGTTTTCTTCGGGCTTGTCAACCACAACCGCCTCGGTTGTGAGGAACATGGCCGAAATGCTAGCTGCGTTCTGCAACGCAGAGCGTGTCACTTTGGCAGGATCGGGGATTCCAGCTTCAATCATGTCGACATAAATATCCTTTGCGGCATTATAGCCAACACCAGGAGCAGATGCTTTAACTTTTTCCACAATGATGGAACCTTCTTGACCAGCATTGATGGCGATTTGACGCACAGGCTCTTCAAGCGCACGGCGTACAATCTTTACACCAGTCATTTCGTCACCTTCTGCTTCAATCTTATCTAAAGCAGCAATGGCATGAATATAAGCAGTACCACCACCGGGGACAATACCTTCTTCCACGGCAGCACGTGTGGCAGAAAGAGCATCTTCAATCCGCAGTTTCTTTTCTTTCATTTCGACTTCAGTTGCAGCACCAACTTCGATAACGGCAACGCCGCCAGCCAGTTTAGCTAAACGCTCTTGAAGCTTCTCTTTATCATACTCAGAGGAGGTGTCTTCAATTTGAATACGGATTTGAGCTACACGTTTTTTAATGTTAGCGGGATCACCAGCACCATCAACGAGAATAGTCTCTTCCTTGGTTACACGAACTTGGCGAGCGCGTCCTAACATATCAAGGTCTACATTCTTTAACTCAAGGCCGATTTCTTCAGAAATCACTTGTCCACCCGTTAAAATAGCAAGGTCATCAAGCATTGCTTTACGACGATCACCAAAACCAGGAGCTTTTACAGCAACACAGTTAAAGGTACCACGTAGCTTGTTGACAATTAAGGTTGCTTGGGCTTCGCCTTCCACATCTTCTGCAACGAGCAGTAAGGGACGGCTTGATTGAACCACTTTCTCTAAAATTGGAAGAATATCTTGGATATTGGTAATTTTACGATTTGTCATTAAGATATAGGGCTCGTCCAAAATAGCTTCCATCTTCTCCGTATCGGTTACCATGTAGGGAGAAATGTAGCCACGATCAAACATCATACCTTCCACGACCTTCAGGTCTGTGGTGAAGCCTTTTGATTCTTCAACAGTAATAACACCATCTTTGCCCACTTTTTCCATGGCTTCGGCAATAAGATCGCCTACCGTAGTATCATCGGCAGAAATAGCTGCCACTTGGGAAATGGCTTCCTTGGTTTCGATGGGACGAGCTTGTGATTTAATATCGGCGACCGCAGCTACAGTTGCCATTTCAATACCACGCTTGAGCTCCATGGGGTTAGCACCAGCGGTCACATTCTTGATGCCTTCACGAATAATGGCTTGTGCCAACAGAGTCGCTGTGGTAGTGCCGTCACCGGCGATATCTTGCGTTTTAGTGGCAACTTCTTTAACCAGTTGCGCCCCTAAATTTTCAAATGGGTCTTCTAGCTCGATGTCACGAGCGATGGTCACACCATCATTTGTGATCAACGGTGCTCCGAACTTTTTATCGAGAACTACGTTACGGCCTTTTGGCCCTAGAGTCACTTTTACAGTATCTGCGAGCTTGTTAACGCCTTTTTCTAGCGCGCGACGTGCTTCTTCACGAAAGTAAATTTCTTTGGTCATAAATGTCTCGGCCTCCTTTTTTTCAGTTACTATGTGCTTGTCTTAAACCAGTTTGCCCAGGATATCATCCTGACGCATCATTAAGTACTCTACGCCGTCTAGTTTAATTTCAGTACCGGCATACTTGGAGAAAAGAATACGGTCGCCAACGGCGACATCCATCTCCACGCGGGTGCCATTTTCCAGGATACGACCATTACCTGCAGCTACAACTTCGCCTTCCTGGGGCTTTTCCTTCGCTTTGTCCGGTATGACAATACCACTGGCCGTTTTTTCTTCGGCTTCGACGACTTTGATGACCACACGATCACCTAGGGGTTGAATTTTCATCTGTTAGACCTCCTTTATTAAGTAGGTATATTGTTGTTAGCACTCTTTGATTGCGAGTGCTAATTATCACACTTGTAATGGTATCTAAAAATGAGAGCAAACGCAAACCCGCCGAAAGCAACTTGTAGGCAAATATACGCATCTACCCAAGATTATCAAGCTATTATCTCGTTTTTCTTCCATTATCTAATTTTTCCTCTTTTTCCTTTGTAGAGGAATGAATCTACTTTTATGTAGTTTTATTAGCAGCTTCCTACTATGACCCATTTAACAAGGTAATGTTAAAGCAGTTCACCTCAGGGGTTACCACTGTGACTATCGTCGTAACAGAGGATAGTATACACGTCACAGATGTTTTTATACATCATCTTTTCGCAGTGTGGCACAATCGGCTGCCTCGTCACATAATACCTGCAAGGCATGAGGGATGGCTGGAAGAATCACACTCAAGTTCTCCCGCACCGCTCGCGGACTCCCCGGCAGATTAACGATCAGTGAATGACGACGTATGCCACACACAGCACGGGAAAGCATGGCATGGGGTGTTTTCTCTAGGCCAAACGCTCGCATGGCCTCAGCCATACCGGGCACTTGCTTCTCAATCACCGCCAGCGTCGCTTCCGGTGTGTTATCGCGGGAGCTCAAACCGGTCCCCCCTGTAGTAAGAATAAGATTGGCTTTATCCACATCAGCATATTCCGTCAGTTTATGCGTCAATACCTCATAATCATCGGGCACCACATCATACGCAATCACTTGACCACCAATGGAAGCCACCATCTCATGAATAACGCGACCACTTTCATCTTCTCGCTCGCCACGGGCACCCTTATCACTGGCGGTTAAAACGGCTACAGTAAACGATGTCATGATTATTCAACTCCCTGCATCACAATTTGCCCGGTTTTTTCTGTATGATAACCATCCAGTACGCTGACAGCTTCTTTATAGGCGGCCGAACGAATGACCTCTAGCAGTTTCTCTACTTTATCCTCATGCAGAAAGGCTCGCGGAATCGCTAAATCATACCGTTCCTTGGCAAGGGGGATAAAATCAAGCTCCAAAGATTGAGCCGCTGCTTGTACTCCTAGTCCGGTATCTGCGGACCCCGCAGCCACGGCCGCAGCCACAGCTAGATGAGTAAACTCTTCCCTGCGGTATCCATTAATCTTGTCTGGAGACAAACCTTTCGCTTGTAAGCGAGCGTCTAGTAATAAACGTGTGCCCGCTCCTCGTTGACGATTGATAAATGATACATCCGCTCGCATGAGATCATCTACATCATGAATATTTTTAGGATTACCAGGTAAAACCATTAATCCTTGATCTCGCTCCACCAGCGTTAAGAGTAACAACTCCACATTGGGAATAAATTGTTTTAAAAACGGTAGATTATATTCTCCTGTTTCTTCATGTAGTAGGTGGATACCGGCTAGGTGCGCCTCTCCACGACGGAGAGCCATCATCCCTCCCGTGCTCCCCACATGGGCAGAGGAAAGGGAAAACCCTGGATATCGCTGTGCTAACAGATCGCCGAGAATATCCAGCGTTAAATCGTGACTACCAATACAGACCACTGTTCGTTCAATGCTAGCGAGGGGGCGTAATAATTCCACATTTACCTCTTCCCCAGCCACCAGCCCTTCTTTTTGTTGAGGGATACGTACAATACCATCCGCACGAACGAGCGTAGTGATAACGCCAGCCCCGCGGCCTAAGGGAGTGGCAACATGTCGCTGGCCTACACGCCCAACTTTAACTCTCACCCATTCTTCAGCAGATAAAGCGGATGTCAATTGACGAGAGAAGACAGCCTTCAGCAAGGGACGCATGGGTTCTGCAAGCCCTTGCCGATGATAGAGTAGCGGTTTAAGGAAAAGATCTAATGCCACCATGGCCGATACGGGATAGCCCGGCACACCCATCACAGGCTTACCGTTAATGATGCCCAGAATAACAGGTTTACCGGGTCGTACCGCTACACCGTGCACCAGCACCTCGCCCAATTCAGCCACCACATCCGCCGTGTAGTCTCGGCGTCCGGCAGAGGAGCCAGCATTTATCAAGACAATATCACTCTGCTCCACTGCAGCGGCTACCGCCGCTTTAATGGCAGCAAAGTCATCTCTAACAATATCATGGGTATGAGCTTGTGCTCCCCACTCACTTACTTGCGCTGCAAAAACTGTAGAATTGTATTCAATAATTTGTCCCGCTGTAGGCCTTGTCCCCGGAGGGACCAGTTCATTACCAGTGGGGATAATGGTAACACGTGTTTTTTTGCGTACCATGATCTCCGTTATACCACCAGCCAAAAGTGCCCCACCATCAACGGGACGGATTTGGTGTCCTGCCGGTAGCAGCATTTCAGTGGCAACAATATCTTCACCAATGGGTCGCACATGCTGCCACGGCGCCACTGATGCTTGTATTTCAACGTCGTCGCCATCTTCTGTGAGATCTTCTGCCATGATTACAGCATCACAACCATCGGGCAGAGCGTTCC
>JANKMV010000061.1:4574-5569 GCA_024650095.1 Bacillota bacterium
GCGTTCCCCGTATCGATGGGAAAAGCCTGCTGTCCAAGGCGTAGCCGTTTAGGGGTTGTTTCTCCAGCACCAACGGTATCCACGGCAACAACCGCCACTCCATCCATGGCCGCTGCATGATAATTTGGCGAAGATAATTGTGCAAAGACAGCCTCAGCAGTAATGCGTCCCACCGCAGCTTGCGCTGGAATTATTTCTGTGGCAGCTAATGACCAGTCACGCTGTAAAAAAAGGCGAGTTGCTTCCTCAATGGTTGTATTATGTAAATATCGCCGACGTTTTTCCTTCATCAAATTCCCTCCGGCTTTCATTATATTAAAATAACTTCTAACGCTTCTCCGGCTTCTACTCCCTCACTGTTTTGCGGTATACGCACAAGGGCATTGCCTTTGACCACGGTGGAAAGTAGATTGGATTGACCAAAAATGGGTGTAGCCCATAATTCACCGTCTTTTTCAAATAACAGCGTCCGTACATAATCCTCACGCCCACTGGCCGAAGAAAGATTACGCTCCACCTTGGCCCAAAGTGTGGGGAAGTGACTCGTTACACCCACCATCTGTCGCAGCAGGGGACGTACAAACAGTAAAAAACCTACCATAGCCGAGGTCGGATTGCCAGATAAACCAAAAAATGGTCGTCCGTTGATTACCCCATAGATTAATGGTTTCCCAGGACGCATGGAGACTCCGTGGAATAATACCCCCGGCTCGCCTAAAGCATCAATACAGGCTGCGGTATGATCCCGCGTGCCCGCTGAACTACCACCCGTTAAAACAACACAATCAAAGTCCGCTGTTTGCTGTAGTGCTGCCATCAAAGCTGGCTCTTGGTCGGGAATAATACCCAGAGTTACTGCTTCTGCACCACTTTCTTCGACCAATGCAGCTAGCAGATAGGAATTGGTTTCACGAATTTGACCCGGACCCGGCTCTTCTGTCGGCGGCACCAACTCGTCACCGGTGGACAGTAAGGCAAGCCCCGTGTTGCCTTAC
>JANKMV010000061.1:5579-9316 GCA_024650095.1 Bacillota bacterium
GACAGTAAGGCAACACGGGGCTTGCGAGAGACCGGCACATCCGTTACACCGAGCGAAGCTAAAATACCGATATCTTGCGCACGTACGCGATGACCCTCTGGTAGTACTTCCTGGCCGACATGAAAATCTTCTCCCGTGGTAATGATATTTTCTCCTGGCGCCACAGCGCGATAGACCGCAAGGGTGGTAGCATCCAAAAACTCTGTGAGCTCCACCATCACCACAGCATTGCTTCCTTCAGGCAACATGCCGCCGGTGGCAATATGAAGAGTGGTCCCTGTGGAGACACGGGTAGGCGGCGCTTGTCCCATTAAAATTTCACCCGTTACCCGGAAAAGCGCGGGCATAGCTTCTGAGGCGCCATACGTATCCTCTGCGCGCACAGCAAAGCCATCCATGGTGGAACGGGCAAACGGTGGTAAATCTAACGTGGAGGTTACGGGGTTCGCTACAATGCGCCCCAAGGCGGATGCTAGTGGTACCCTTTCCGCTAGCATTTTCTGGGGAACACTCAGTAGAATCTTCTCTTTAGCATCTTGTACACTCAATACTGTTAGCATCATAACTCCTAAAAGCAGCCTAACTGACAGCCTGCAATTTTAATTTTTTCTTCTTCACATACTTTGCCGATCTGCCACAGCTTTAGATTATGCTCGGTGGCGAGTTGATAAGCGCGTGCGCATTGCAGTCGACCATCCACTACGTTGGCACGGATAATCTCTACTATTCTTTCATTTTCCATAGATTAACACCTCACAGCTATTTTACCACATCTAACTAGAAAATAACATAAATGCAAAAGCGTTAATGAGAAGAAGAAGACACGCGCTTTTGCTACACTCGCCACTCGCTATTTGCAAGGAATATAATTTCTTATAGTACAAGATGAGAAACCCATCCCGATCATTTGAGATAGGTTTCTCTCTACAGTTTAAAATGTAGTTAATCTATGGTAAGAAATCTCGCGTTAATGGAGACTATGATGGTGCTTAATGACATTAAAACTGCACCTAACGCAGGCGTAATGACAACGCCCTGATTGTAGAGCACACCCGCGGCTAAAGGCAAAGCAATAACATTGTATCCAGTGGCCCAAATTAAGTTCTGGACCATCTTGCGATAGGTTGCTTGGGAAAGCTTTATAATATTGACAACATCGAGTGGATTACTTCGTACAAGAATTACATCAGCTGTCTCAATGGCTACATCTGTACCTGCTCCGATGGCTATGCCTAAATCAGCTTTAGCTAAGGCTGGGGCATCATTGACACCGTCACCCGTCATGGCAACTGTTTTACCTTCCCTTTGTAATTCTTCGATGACAGAGGATTTTTGCTGTGGCAATACTTCTGCAATGATTCTTTTGAGCTTGAGTTTATCTCCGATATAGGACGCAACTTTCTGATTATCTCCCGTCAACATAATGGATTCCACCTGCATAGATGTCAATGTTTCTATGGCCGTAAAAGCAGTATCTCTTACAATATCTGATAGTGCAATGTAGCCTAAAAGTTTGGCTCCTTCTAGCACAAAAATTACTGTCTTACCCTCTTGTGCAAGTCTTTCATAATCCGCTTCATCAAAGGCTATTTTTTCAGAGCGTACATAACCTGGACTGACAATCATAATGTCTCTGCCATCTACGGTTGCCTGTAACCCTTTGCCAGTGAGATTTTGATAATCTTTAACTTCTCTCCTGGTAAGATTTAATTTCTTGCCTTCTTTGACGATGCCTTTTGCGATGGGGTGTTCAGAGTTTGCCTCCAATGCATAGGCAAGTGACAGGAGCTCATCTTTGGCAATGCTAACTTCACGAATGTCTGTAATGCCAAACTCCCCTGCTGTGAGAGTTCCTGTTTTATCAAAGACAACCGCATTTAATTTGCGTGCATTTTCAAATGCCGCTCTATTTCTAATTAACAAACCCCGCTTTGCGCCTATACTTGTTGAAACCGCAGTCACAAGGGGTGTTGCAAGTCCTAGTGCATGAGGACAAGAAATGATGATTACGGTAACTGCTCTTTCGATGGCGAAGTTTAGATCCTTCCCTATGGCCAGCCACACAGCAAATGTAATTGTGCCTGTAATGACAGCGACGTAGAATAGCCACTTGGCGGCAACATCTGCTAACCGTTGCGTATTTGATTTTGATGCTTGTGCATCTCGGACAAGCGTAATCACTTGGGATAGAAAGGTTTCATCGCCAACCCGATTAACTTTAATTTTTAATATTCCTTCTCCGTTCATGGAACCCCCAATCACTTCATCACCATTTTCCTTTTCCACAGGGGTTGATTCTCCGGTGACCATGGCTTGATTAACCGCGGACCTGCCATCATACACTAGTCCATCGATGGGAATCTTTTCTCCCGGCTTCACCAAAACTGTATCGCCATATTTTAATTGCTTCACTAATACATCAATGGTTTCACCATTACTTTTTAGCAAATGCGCTTCTTCGGGCATTAGTTTAACTAATTCTTCCAGCGCTTTGGAGGCACCCATGATGGATTTCATTTCAATCCAATGGCCTAGTAACATAATGACAATTAATGTTGCCAGCTCCCAGAAGAAATCATTACCGCTGAGTACAAATACAGTGAGTGTACTGTAAATATAAGCAACCGATATGGCTAGAGTGATTAATGTCATCATAGCCAAAGACTTCTTCTTAATCTCATCTCTAGCACCTGTAATAAAGGGTTGCCCACCATAAACAAAAAGTATGGTTGAAAGTGCAAAGAGCAGATAAGAATCCCCTGCAAATCTCCAATCTACACCCATAAACATCTGAATCATAGGGGAAAGCAGTAAGATGGGTACGGTAATAAACAACGAGAAAAAGAATCTACGCTTAAAGTCCTCCACCATCATGGCATGATGATTGGCATGACCCTCGTGTTGATCTTCATGATTGGTATGATCTTTTTCTTCATGGTTTAGATGATTAGAATGTTGCATATTTTCATGGTTTTGATGTTCATTTTCTAACGGTTCTTTGTGATCATGGCCCATTGTTTTATGGTCTTGGTGATTCCCTTGCTTCTTCATTTCGATACTCCCTTTACACTTGGTTCGCCGACTCAGCTAGGTTAGCGCTTCTTTTCTATAATAACATACACTAATGGGGTACGAAAAAAAGTACTAAGATTGCTATTATTCATTAATAATTGATCGGGTGTCAGACGTAAATTAGTATATGGCAATCTTCTGTTTTAGTTCTGCTTGGCATGGGACTTTTTTGGTCTAGATAGAACCATTGAGTAGAAAATAGAGGGCAATAATCACTAGCCCACCACCAATATAAAGTAGTGTTCGAGAAAGTTTTGAAACCTCCAAGATTTATGCGCCCCCTTTCTATGATATAGCAGCAGACTTTCTCATAATGAATAAAAATAGAATCCCGCCTGCAGCAGTGATGATACTCAAATACTGTGCATTTGAAAATGCGGTAGATCTAAAAAATTCAATAACAAACCTGTAGACAGAATATGAAGTTACAAAGAGTAAAAAGATCTCACCGGAAAAATGCTGCTTTTTACTCCACTCCACTAGCAGAATAAAAATGAGATAGCCTGCAAGAGCGGAATAAAGTTGTACCGGGTGCCTAGTAACGCCGTCTACAGTAACAGCCCAAGGGACGCTTGTGACATTACCATAGATATCACAACCAATGCGACCAATGGCATAACCAATGGCAAAGCCGAGAACAAAGCTATCGGCAAGCTTTAAGAAGG
>JANKMV010000062.1 GCA_024650095.1 Bacillota bacterium
TACTAACAACTACCGTTAAAATAGCTGGCAACACTTCCTTTGCGAAGTTCGAATATTTTGTCTTAAAAAAATCCTTGATCTGTAGCTGTACCTAAACAGTGGCGGGTTTACTTTCACTACTGCCCAGGCAAGTGTAGGGAACGGTCTTGACCGTTCCGCGCTTTTGCTGTTTAAAAAACCTAGAATTCCCACTAACAATTTGTGCACCTTTATAGAAAACTGGAACGGTCAAGACTCGTTCCCTACATTATAAACATGGGGATCAGTTACGCTACCAGAAGTCTTGGATATGCGTTGCTAGTGCATGCGGAGTACGAACAACTTGATAATGCTGCCAGTGAGAGGGGAAAAGGCTACGGTAAGTACCCGTAGTAAATCGCTCATCAATTAACACCACAACCCCTCTATCATGTTCATCACGAATCACTCTTCCCGCTGCCTGCAAGATTTTATTCATGCCAGGATAGAGATAGGCGTACTCATAACCCATGTTATTACGCTGGTTATAATAATCGCGAATAATGTTATGTTCTGGATTTAGCTGAGGCAAACCCACGCCCACAATAATAGTACCAATGAGACGTTCTCCCTTTAAGTTTATTCCTTCAGCGTAAATGCCACCTAATACACAGAAGCCAATCAATGTTTGGCTATTGGCATCATCAAATGAGGACAAAAAGTCCTCTCTTGCCTGCTCGCCCATCTTACTATGTTGAATTTGTACGTGTATCTGGGGATATAACTGAACAAAAACACGGTAAACATCATTTAAATATTTATAAGAGGGTAAATAAACCAGATAGTTGCCCACTTTTCCCCGTACAGTTTGAAAAATCATTTCGGCAACATCTTCAATGCTATGCTCCCGATTTCTATATTTGGTGCTAATATCGTCAGCGATCAGTAAAGATAGATGTTCTTGGGGAAAAGGCGAGGGTAAAATTAACTTTCTAGATTCTTCATCCCCGCCTAGCACGGCCGAAAAATAAGAAGCGGGTGTTAAAGTGGCAGAAAAAAGCACGGTGGCTTTCCCTTTTTTCATGCATTGGCGCAATAAATGGGATGGATCCAGGCAAAAAAGCGTAACGTGGAGCTCACTTTTTTCTTTTCGCAAAAAGGTAACATATCGCTCATCATAAAGATCCATAATTTTTACAAAGGAAAGTGTATCAAAATACAGCTGCAGAACGTTTGGGTCGACCTCCATGCCTTGATGCAACTTTAGCCATTCCTCACAAGAGGGGATAAATAAATGTAGCAGTTTAGTAAATGCAAGCGGGGCTTCCTTTGACACGAGCACATCGTCTGTTTCGCATAATTTACGCATCTCCACCATAGCCGTATTAATTTTACCCAGAATGCGATAGAGGCTTTTCTCCTGCTTGCCTAGCGTTCTTCTTGCCTGAAGAAAGGCTGATTTTGATAAACGAGCCGAAAACATTTCCCGTGCTCTGTTCACCAAATTATGGGCTTCATCCACTAAAAAGGCATATTCACCCTTGCTGGAGAAAAACCGTTTTAAGTGAACCTGCGGATCAAATAGATAATTATAATCACAGATGATGCAATCACTCCACATCGTTACATCCAATGCGAGTTCAAAGGGGCAGACGGTGTATTTTTGTGCATACTCCGTAATAATTTCACGCGAAAAATTATCACAGTTTTGCAACAGCTCATACATGGCATCATTAACGCGATCAAAATGTCCATGCGCATAGATACAACGATCCGGGTTACAGTTTCGTTCTGACAAGAAACAAATTTTATCCTTCGCTGTCAAGGTCACCGTTTTTAATCTTAATCCCTGCAGGTGCATTCTATTAACCGCATCCTCCGCTACTTGTCGCGTAATCGTCTTGGCCGTAAGGTAGAAGATCTTTTCAACTTCTCCTTCCCCCAAGGCCTTAACGGAGGGATAGAGTGTTGACATGGTCTTGCCAATTCCAGTGGGTGCTTGTGCAAACAGCATCCCCGAACTTGCAATTGTCTTATAAACAGCAACCGCAAATTGACGCTGACCTAAACGATAATCCGGAAAGGGAAACGGTAATGTTCCGATGGAGGCGTCTCTGGTTGCAACCCACTGCGTCTTATAATCCGCCCATTTCTTATATTTAGCTAATAAATCGAAGTAAAAGGTTGTTACTTCTTCGAGGGAATACGTTTTATGAAATTGTTTAATCTCTTCCGTCTCTACGTGATAATACGTTAGGCGAACTCCGATCTGCTCCAGCCTGTTTTGCAGACAATAGATGTATCCATAGCAGATCGCTTGTGCCCAGTGCGCTCGATTAAAGTCTTCATTAATGAATGCAAGTGGTACTCCCGTAGATTTAATCTCATCAATAATCACGCCATCTTCCGTTATAATGATCCCATCGGCTCTACCTTCAACCGTAACTACGTAGGATTCATATTCACTTTCAATAGATAAAAAAACCTCGGCTTGATAGCTATCGCCCTCCGCTTTTTGCAAACGCCGATGAATGCGAGAGCCTTCTGTGGCTCGATTTGAGCCAGCAAAGCGATTATCAATACTACCGCCACGTAAAACGAATTCAACCAGCTGCTTAACCGCAATTTTTATTTGTTGGGGTGCCAAGGGATCACCTGCCTTACTGCCATTATATCAGATGTATCAGAGAAGCATTTGTTTCTTTTACCACTTGTCTGGTATAATGGGATAGATATTGTAGCAATAACTAGCAAGTGACGTTTACACACTGATAATAAGGGGAGATCGCACATGACCAATGAGGCTGAAGTGAATTCCAATTTCCTCCATACCCTCATCAGCAAAGATTTGGAGGAAGGGAAAAACAATGGGTTAGTACATACTCGGTTCCCACCCGAACCCAATGGCTATTTGCATATTGGACATGCTAAGGCCATCCTGCTTAATTATACCCTTGCACAGACATATAACGGCTTATTCAACTTACGCTTCGATGATACCAACCCCATTAAAGAAGAACAAGAATTCGTTGATTCAATACTAGCAGACATCCGTTGGCTTGGAGCAGATTGGGAAGACCGCTTATTCTTTACCTCCGATTCCTTCGAGCTCAAATATGAGTTTGCACAGCGCCTAATTAAAGCAAAACGGGCGTACGTCTGTGACCTAACACCAGAGGAAGCCCGTGCCTACCGGGGGACTTTAACCGAGCCAGGCAAGGATAGTCCTTTCAGAAACCGTTCTGTAGCAGAAAATTTAGATCTTTTTGCCCGTATGCGGAATGGTGAATTTCCCAACGGTGCACGGGTACTTCGTGCCAAAATCGACATGTCATCAGGCAATCTCAACTTGCGCGATCCCATCATTTACCGCATTCTTCATGCCACCCATCACCGCACCGGAGATACATGGTGTATATACCCCATGTATGATTTTGACCACCCCTTTACCGATGCTCTGGAAGGGATAACCCATTCCCTCTGCTCCATCGAATACACCGATCATCGTCCCTTATATGACTGGGTGGTGGACAATGCACTTGAGCTGATGCCTGAAGTAATTAAAACGCGTTCAGGGCAAATGGAGTTTGCTCGTTTAAATATGACGTATACCGTCATGAGTAAACGTAAGCTACGCCGCTTAGTAGAAGAAGGATTTGTTAATGGCTGGGATGATCCTAGAATGCCTACCATTGCCGGACTGCGTCGACGAGGCGTAACAGCTGCAGCCATTGCTGATTTCCAAGAACGGGTGGGTGTAGCGCGAGCCGACAGTACGGTGGACATGGCGATGCTTGAGTACTGTATTCGTGAAGATTTAGGCAAAAAAGCACATCGCATGATGGCAGTATTGGAGCCATTAAAGGTGGTTATCACCAATTGGCCCGCCGACAAAACCGAAATGCTTACCTTAGACAATATGCCCGGGGACGAAGATGCAGGTAATCGCCAAGTTCCCTTCGCTCGCGAAATCTATATCGAGCAAGAAGATTTTATGGAGGAACCGGAAAAAAAGTTCCATCGCTTAGCGCCTGGTAAAGAAGTACGTCTTAAAGGTGCATATGTCATCCTTTGTGAAGAGGTCATCAAGGACGATGAAGGCAACATCACTGAATTACGCTGTACCTATGACCCGCAGACGAAAAGTGGTGAAGACACCAGCGGTAAAAAAATTAAAGGCGTCGTCCATTGGGTTTCTCGTCGACATGCCGCCACTGCCATCGTTCGGCTCTACGATACGCTCTTTAGCAAAGAGAACCCGGAGAACGAAGAAGAAGGCGACTTCACCAAAAACATTAACCCCGACTCCTTGCTAACATTAACCGAAGTCCCCATGGAACCTGCCCTAGCAACAGCTCCTGCCGGAAGTCATTTTCAATTTATGCGTAAAGGGTATTTCTACTTAGATCCAGAAGATGCAAAAGCGGGAAAAATAGTCTACAACCGCACCGTCGGTCTCAGGGACTCCTGGGCCAAGATGAAGAAGAAATAGTCACAAAACACCCATACGATGACGTCTGGGTGTTTTTTTGAGTAAGTCTATGATGGTGCAGGTATACCTGTTGCGCAGATTACTTTTCTGTACCCGTCATAATGTAGATAGCATCACGTAATAATGCGGCCGTACCCGGCAGTTTTTTGTCATAATAGGCGGTGAATCTAGCATCATCAACATACATTTGTGCTAAACCCGCATGTGCCTCCTTATCATAGTGACCCCATGCTAGGGTGATCCATTGCTTATGCAAATCTGCTGCCTTTTGTGCTACTTGACTGGCAGGATCAGCGGTTGCGATGGCTTCCGCTAACACTACATGAATCTTTTCAGCAAGATTATTCATGCGCTCAAAGTTTTCCTGCGACATATTTTTGAATGCCTTATTCGAGTGCTCAACTGCGTCTATGCCATATTTCTCTCTAATCTCTTTACCATACTTTTGCTCGTTTTCATCCACCATTTTTTTCTTCAGTCCTGTAAATTTTTCTTTATCTAACATGGTCATTCTCCCTTCTGTTGATGCAAGCGTTTTTCTTACGTTGGCTATGATTGCATCAATTTGTTCCCTTTTAATCAGGAGTTCTCCTAGATGTCCCTGCAGTGCTTTGACACCATCAAAGGATGGGTTCGTCACAATGGCTTTAATATCTTGTAAGCACACATCCAATTCCCGGTAAAACATGATTTGTTGTAAGCGATCAACCTCTTTTGCTCCGTAGATGCGGTACCCTGATGAATTAATTCTTGCCGGCTTCAGAAGTCCAATTTCATCATAATAGCGCAGTGTACGCGTACTAATACCCGCCATGCGACCTAACTTTTGCACTGTATACTCCATCTGTAGTCAACCTCCTGACAATACTAGCTTACACCTTTACGTAACGTCAATGTCAAGATCTTTTTATACTATTTGAGTTTCTGCGGATCCCTGTTCTTATCACCCAGCATGTTTTTTGTGTTGATGATAATCATACGATAAGAGGGACAAAATAAAAAATAGTATGATGGCTAAAGAACTGTTTGAAGGGAGCTCTGCCATGACAAAGCATAAAGAAAAAAATACGGCCACACCCGTTGAAAAGCATGATACTGCTGCCTGGGCCGATATTGAAAAAACAAAGTCTAAATCTAAGGTGAGTATTCCGCACGAAGCAAATGTTAAAAATGCCAAAGAGTATGTGGATTCCAACGAGAAATAAAGTGAAGGAAGGGGGTGCCCTTCCTTCACTTTATTTTACAAAATTATACCTGATTATACCCATACGTATTAGGAGATTCAATCGTAAAAATATCTGCTATTACCATCAATGGCAACAATTTATCTTCGTCCTAGGATAGGAAATGGTTGCAATTGTTCCTTTAAATAAGAGATAATAAAATGGATCATTGGATAATATGTCCAATCAGTTAATTAAAGTCTTTTCTGGAAGGAAGTTGTGTGTATATGTATAAGAATTTAGTGCCTCGTTTTATCCGTTATGTACAAACAGAAACACGATCCGTTGAAAACAGCACCACTATCCCCTCAACAACATCCCAAGTCGCTTTTGCCAAAACATTGGTGACAGAATTAAAGGAAATGGGCATGAGCAATGTAGTTTACCATGCCGATAATGGCTATGTCACCGCCACATTGCCTGCAAACATTACTCAAAAGGTACCCATAATCGGCTTCCTTGCCCATATGGATACAGCAAATTTTAATGCCGTGAATGTGAACCCGCAATTTCATGAAAAATATGCTGGAGATGTTATCGTTTTACATAAAGAGCAAAACATTGTCCTCTCGCCTGCTGATTTCCCCAACTTGAAAAATTATCTTGGACAAACCCTCCTTACCACCGATGGCACCACATTACTAGGTGCAGATGATAAAGCAGGAATTGCTGAGATTATGACGGCATTAGAGATTCTGCTCAACGATGATTCCATCAAGCATGGGGACATACGGATCGGTTTTGGACCGGATGAAGAAATTGGCATAGGCGCAGATCTTTTTGATGTTAAAGATTTCAATGCAGATTTTGCCTATACGGTCGATGGTGGCCCGGTGGGCGAATTGGAATATGAGAGCTTCAACGCGGCTACAGCCGTAGTTAAGATTTATGGGAAAAATGTTCACCCGGGCACGGCGAAAAACATCATGGTCAATGCTTTAAAACTTGTTTTAGAGTTCGATGCAGCGCTACCACAGGATGAAGTACCGGAACGAACAGAAGGTAGGGAAGGATTCTATCACTTACTCAACATAGACGGCGAGGTGGATGAGGCTAAGTTAGTCTATATTATTCGCGATCATGATCGTGACTTATTTGAACTTCGCAAAGCCAAAATGATGCAGATTGCCCAAGAGATGAATGCCGCATATGACAACCAACGCGTTGTGATCATGCTGCGAGATTCATACTATAACATGGGTGAAATTATTGAAAATGACATGACAGTGGTGGACCTGGCTAAAAAAGCCATGGAGAACCTTGAGATTGAACCCATTATCAAACCGATTCGTGGTGGAACTGATGGATCTAAAATTTCCTTTATGGGTTTACCCACACCCAACATTTTCACTGGTGGTGAAAACTTTCATGGTCGATATGAATTTATCGCCGTAGAAAGTATGCAAAAAGCCACCAATGTAATTGTTGAAATTGCTCGTTTAAATGCTCAAGATAGAGAGTACTGGTAACAACAGTATGCTACAAGCAAGCGATAAACAAAAAAAGCTGTCGTCAGACGAATTAATATTCATTACTGCAACAGCTCTTTTACGTCTACTGTGTAAGCGAGATGTCTTGAAACCAATAACCACTTTGTAAAATTTGTTCTTGTAGGGTGTAGTTTATGTCACTTTTAAAAATGGGGCCACCTGTCACCACTGTATGATATTCACCATTCTCCCCTGCAGGATCGATGCCAATCTTTTCGAATTCCTTAAGCAATGGCTCGTCAATTACTACGCCTAAAAATTCTTTGCCAAGTTGTTTTTCGTTTACGGCTATAACTGTAGCCTTAAAGCCTGCGGCAATAAACTCTGTCAATACTTCGCGGCGCGGTTTTTGCCACAGTGGATGGTATACCAAAATATTCGCTTGCTGCGAAACTTTGTTTACCCAACTTCTATGACCTTCAAGATCGATGTCTCCATAGACACCAACCTCAATGCCATCCACCTTCATATCCTTTAAAGCCGCAATAAATATGGACTCATAATCGTCCCAAGTGGCCGCTTTGGTGGAAAGTGGAATGTTGAGCAATTCCGCTTGCTTATTTAGTAAGTCCAGAGATAAGCCATGGGATCGCGAACGTTGACCATTCTCGATTAGCATGGTTAATAACCGTTTAGGTATGCCACCATTTTTCAAAGCATAATACAATGACAAACATGAATCTTTTCCTCCACTCCAGGAGCAAAAAAAGTTCTTATTGTTAATATTCACGTTAGTGTCTCCTTTACTAGTTGTTATGTTTCGTATTCTGCGGCATTATGTTAATATCCTTTTTATTATCTCACAGAAATAGCCACCCGTTTCGAGTGGCTATAAGACGCAACCATTGGAGATTCACCCGCAGAGGTGTACCACAAAAAGAGCGACTCCGTTCAGCGGAGTCTACTCTACTATGGCTTAATATAGGCGAATCCTTCATTTTGCTTTACTACAAGCTCTACCACGCCCGCAGGTACAATGCGAACCCCAGAGATTAATTCCTGTGCTTCAATCTCATATAAATTCAGAGCGTTCCTACAAGCAACAATATCAACATCATTTTTTAGTAGTTCCATGAGCGGCCCATTGATACCTGAACTAGCTGTAGCATCTTTTTTTAGTTGCTTAACGGCAATTGAATTCACAAGAACCTCAATGAAAAATTTCTGCTCTGTTTGCTTAGCATAGGCAAGCATATTTTGGACATTAGCTAACGTGATTTTCCAGTTTTCTGACTCATCAATATGGAATATCGCATTCATTTTATACCTCATCCTCCATTACGTAGTCCACTTAAACTGCACTGACCTAAACTCTTTCCAGTACATAAAAAGTATGCTCGTATTGGTTCCTTTTATCAACCGTTCCTCTTTTTTCATCCTTAACTTTCCACTCTGCAGGATTGTACTCTGGGAAAAATGTATCTCCGGCAAAGTTGTGGTGAATTTTTGTTAGATACATTCTTGTGGTATAAGGGAAAAGCATGGCAAAGATCTGTGCACCCCCGATGACAAAATACTCATCACTCGATTTAACGTAGGACAAAATGTCGTTGATGCTGTGAATAATTTGCACATTTTCATCGTCCACTTGGAACTCCTTGTCTCTTGTCAACACAATATGTTTACGGCCTGGGAGTACCTTTGGTAACGATTCGAAGGTCCTTCTGCCCATAATCATTGTTTTACTTGCACTAAGGGTTATTTCTCTAAAGTACCTCACATCATTGGGCAGATGCCAAGCAAGATCCTTATCTTTACCGATCACTTTATTTTTGGCAATGGCAACAACAAAACTAAGCATAATACTATACCTCCATTATAATTGTTACTTCATTAAGCACCGTATCTTCAGCATACTACACTTTACCATCCCTATTGGTTACAGAAAGATGAAGTTACTAAAGTATTGGTAATGCCCTATTTGTGCTACTTTTATAGAGTCCGGAACGGTCAAGACCGTTCCCTACGTTCGGGTTTCAATATACCGCCTGATAGTAGTATAAGAAAGGCGTGCTTATTCGATTCCATCAGCCACGCCTTTCAATACTGGGTACATTAGCCACTTGCTAACTGCATGTGATCAATTTCCATACCAGTATAAGAAAGGC
>JANKMV010000063.1:0-6115 GCA_024650095.1 Bacillota bacterium
ATAATATCAAGATTGTTGCCTGACACGCTATCGTAGAAGTCCATAAATTCACTCACTTTGATACTGGCGGAATGAGAGCCCGTTTTCTTGAGTTGGTTCTGTTGGGAATAATGTATTTTTTGCTTGCCATCCTTTTTTTGCCATGTTTTACGGCAGGCATGAATCCAGTAGCTATCGTTTTTCTTATGCTTATCAGGGTTTACTGCATGATGTAGGTTATCAAAAATAACAGGTGCATTTACTGCTGTGGCTATCTCTAAGACATCTTCAATATTGTATAACTTATCATCATTTTCTAGAACGAGCCGTTCTTTTATGGCTTGATCCAAGTGCTGGTAGTTTGCGATAAACCTTTTGCTCGCTTGCTGTTTATCTTGATAAACGCCACCGATATGTAACACAATTTTATGCGCAGGTCCTACTCCCAAGCTAGTCAACACCTGGTTATGATATTGTAAATCTGCCATGGCTCTGGCTACGATCTCTTCATTGGGAGAATTTAAAACGGTATACTGCCCTGGGTGGAGTGATACTCTCATCTTACTATTACAGATTTTTGCGCCAATTTTTTGAAATTGAGACGAAAAAATTGTCCACCACGGCAGCTTGTTGGCTGGGCTTGAGCCAAAGGGAATGAGGCTAGAACTGATTCTAAACAACATAATATTGTTCTTCTCATTGTAGTCAATCATGCGAGCCAGTGAACGCAAATTGTGAGAGATTAGCTGTAACAGGTTCGCTTCGTTGGCATTTTTAAGAATACAGCTTTTAAGATCAGTTTGAGGAACACCCACCGTTAAACTTGCATAACCAATACTCATGGCAGCCTCCCTTACGCAAGGTATATCTACTTGGCAAGCTTCTATTTAGTATTATTACTTTTCCACCCCTCTCTCATCTTTACACTCTCATTTGCCGCTTGTTTACCTTATAGTTGCCAATACTACATCTTTGCCGGAACGTAATCAAATAGTATACGTAAGTCACTTGCTAGTTCTTTAATTTTCTCTTCTATGGTAGCGATAATAACTTTAAATTCCTCATCACTTTTACCGGTGGGATCATCAAGTCCCCAATCTTCTTCATGTTTACTGGGCAGATACGGACATACAACATTACATCCCATTTTGATGACAACATCAACGGGGGGAATATCCGTAAGTAGTTTTACCTGTTGCGATTTTTCCATATCAATATTGTACAACTCTTTGAGTAACCGCACGGCATCTTGATTTATTTGTGGTTTAGATTCCGTTCCGGCTGAATAGCTTTCGAAAACATCAGAGGCAAAATGTTTGCCTAGTGCTTCTGCAATTTGACTACGACACGAATTATGGACACATATAAAGGCGACCTTAGGTTTTACCGTACTCATAACACACCACCTTGGTTTATTTAAAGAACATAATGTAAATATATCGTCACTTTTAGCTTTGTTCCTGGGGAAACCAGTGCGGAGTTTTATTAGCAATTCTAACTAAGATCAACATTACGGGAACCTCCACTAGCACACCAACGATTGTCGCTAACGCAACGGGTGATGTGGGTCCGAAAAGTGCAATTGCCACCGCAACGGCCAATTCAAAGAAATTGGATGCACCAATCATACCGGCTGGAGCAGCAACATTATGAGGCAATCTTAGCTTTTTAGCCGCTAGGTATGCTGTAAAGAAAATGAAGAAGGTCTGGATGGTAAGGGGAACAGCAATGAAGAGAATGTGTAATGGATTATTTAAAATTACATCTCCTTGGAATGAGAAGATAATGATCAACGTTAGTAATAAACCCACGATGGTGATATTGTTAAATTTTGGTATAAATGAGTTGTCAAAATAGGCTTGCCCTCTCTTTTTAATCACGAATACTCTTGTGAAAATTCCCGCTGTCAGAGGGATAACAACAAAGAGAAAGACAGAAAGAATGAGCGTTGACCAGGGGACGGCTACGCCGCTTACCCCCAATAAGAACGCAACGATGGGAGTAAAGGCGAAAAGGATGATCAAATCATTGGTTGCTACTTGGACGACCGTATAAGCCGGATTGCCCTTTGTTAGATGGCTCCAGACAAACACCATGGCTGTGCAGGGAGCTGCTCCCAGTAAAACAGCGCCTGCCAAATAATCCTTCGCTAAATCTGCAGGAATAAATGATTTGAAGACGACGTAAAAAAAGAAAGCGGCTATGCCAAACATGGTAAAGGGCTTAATCAGCCAGTTTGTAACCCAGGTGACGTAGAGCCCCTTAGGATTCCTGCCCACGTTTCTTACACTTTGAAAGTCAACCTTCATCATCATGGGATAGATCATAATCCAAATAAGAATTGCGATGGGAATTGAAACGTTGGCACGTTCAAACCGTCCCAAATAAGCCGGAATTGAAGGTAAATATTTGCCGATTAAAACACCAACCACCATACATAAAATAACCCACACAGTTAAATATTTTTCGAAAAAACCAATTCCTTGCACTTTTTCCTCTTGCATAACCATTCCTCCAAACTGATTTCTTTACTCCTATCAATCTTGCGAGATTTATTATATGCGCATAGTGAACTATACTCATATAAGGCAGAAAATAATTTGTGATGCTATGCTACCCTAGCTTAATCACAATTGGCTTGCTTTGTTGCATGTAACTTATCTCTGTCCTGAAGTAGGATATCGTTTTTAGTATAACTGTGGCACAGATGTTCATACAAATAATGATTATTATTGATAAACGTATCACTTATGGAGTAGTAGGCCCATTGCGAATCCTTCTTCGATACCACCATATTAGCATTTTTAAGTTTATTTAAATGTCTTGACACGTTTGATTGGCTCATCTCTAAAATTTTTTCAATCTCACAAACACAAAGCTCTCGTTGCATTAATAGATTGAATATTCTTTGTCTACTTTCATCTGATAACGCCTTGTAGATTTCAATGTCCAAAACACTCACCCTCCTATATTCTCATATTCAAATATAATCATATTATATGTGCAATCCTCTCTTTTGTCAAAGATAATTATACCTTCTATTCCGTGTGTTCATCCCTCTCGTGTTGGGGAGTGTCGATAATAATGGTTACGGGGCCTTGATTGGTGAGGTGGACGTCCATGGTGGCACCGAAACGACCGGTGGCAACAGGGACGTCTAGTGAACGGAGAGCAGCACAAAATTGCTCATAGAGGGGTTCCGCCATGGCAGGACCGGCTGCATAGGAAAAGCCGGGACGCCGACCTTTGCGGGTATCTGCATACAATGTAAATTGAGACACAACTAAGACACTGCCTCCCGTATCTAACAAAGAAAGATTCATCTTACCCAGCTCATCATCAAAAACACGTAGGTTAATGATCTTTTCCACCAGATAATGCAAATCCTCTGCTTGGTCATCTTTATGAATACCTAGGAGAATGAGTAACCCGTTGTTGATCTGTCCAATCACATCTCCGTCCACTTCCACCCGAGCAGTCGTAACCCTCTGGATAACTGCACGCATATGATTCCTCCTTAGTTGTGAATGCGATGGACGCTGTAGACGTCGCGAACTCGCTTAATGCGATTAATCACATTATCGAGATGATTCGTATCGTGCACAGTAACCGTCATCAGGATTACGGACAAATTGTCTTTGGTACTACGTCCGTTTAACGCGGTAATATTCACTTTACTCTCTGCCAGGGCATTAACTACATCCATGAGGATCTGCGCGCGATCCATCGCGGTAACTTCTATATCTACGGGGTAAGCGCCTTCCACACTTTCTTCCCAATTGGCCGTCAGTAAGCGCTGATTATCGGTGCGATTAATAATATTGGGACAGTCCCCGCGGTGAATGGAAACGCCGCGCCCCCGGGTAACGACACCCACGATGGTATCACCAGGAACAGGTGTGCAGCATTTGGCAAAGCGTAATAGCATATTATCGATACCGGCAATGCGTACACCTTTGCCCAATTTACCCGTGGCTTTTTGTGGTTTAAATTCTTTAACTGGCTCCACTTCAGTGTCAGGCTGGCCATATTTTTTGCGATACTCTTCCCGTAAGCGGTTGACCGCCAGCTGCGGTGAGATTCCACCTAGGCCGACGGAGACGTAAACATCCTCTTCTCCATGAACATTGAATTTTTTCCCCATCTCTTGAATCAGGGGTGCTTTTAGATATTGGTGAGGATCCAACTCTTGCTTGCGTAATTCTTTCTCCAAAAGTTCTTTCCCTTTGATCAGATTTTCATCACGCCGTTCTTTCTTAAACCAGCTCCGTATTTTCGCTTTGGCTCCGGAACTTTTCACCATGTTAATCCAGTCACGGCTGGGGGTGCCT
This sequence comes from Bacillota bacterium, assembly GCA_024650095.1. Lineage (GTDB taxonomy): Bacteria > Bacillota > Dethiobacteria > Dethiobacterales > Dethiobacteraceae > JANKMV01. The sequence continues at coordinate 4,311 of JANKMV010000063.1, forward strand.
TGTTTAGATGTCATAATATCGACGATTTCGCCGGTCTTTAGTTCATAGTCCAATGGCATAAGACGACCATTAACCCGTGCACCAATACAGCGATGGCCAATATCGGTATGAATTTTGTAGGCAAAATCCAGTGGTATGGATCCCGCAGGTAAGTCAATCACATCACCTTTGGGCGTAAAAACAAAGACTTCATCCACAAAAAGATCAATCTTAACATTTTCCATGAATTCGGCAGCATCTTTGCTATCTTGCTGAAGTTCCATAATTTGACGTAACCAAGAGAGCTTACTATCAAATTCCATATCTTGCTTCGTATCTTTCTTTTCCTTATAACGCCAGTGGGCAGCGATACCATATTCCGCGATGCGATGCATCTCCCGGGTACGGATTTGCACTTCCAATAACTCATTTTTGCCCACCATCACGAGGGTATGAAGTGATTGATACATATTAGGCTTTGGCATGGCAATATAGTCTTTGAAACGACCAGGAATAGGCTTCCATAGCGTGTGCACAATACCTAAGGCACCGTAGCAGTCCTTTAAAGAATCTACGAGAATACGAATGGCCGTTAAATCATAGATCTCGTGGAATTCTTTATTCTGCTCCTTCATTTTCTGAGAAATACTATATAAATGTTTAGGACGACCAGAAACTTGGGCACTGATGCTAACTTCTTCTAACTTCGGTTGGAGAGCCTCCATAATTTGACTAATAAAAGCTTCCCGCTCGCGCCGTTTCTTGGCTAATCTGTCCACCAGAGCATAATAACGATCTCGCTCCAGGAAACGAAAAGCCTGATCCTCAAGTTCCCATTTAATTTTGTAAATTCCTAAACGATGGGCCAGAGGGGCGTATATTTCTAGCGTTTCTCGAGAAATTGCCTGCTGTTTAATGGAGGTGAGATATTTTAATGTACGCATATTATGAGTGCGATCAGCCAATTTTATCAGTAGCACTCGAATATCTTTCGCCATGGCAACAAACATCTTGCGCAGATTTTCCGCTTGCCGTTCTTCTTTAGACTTATATTCCAATTTAGAAAGTTTAGTCACACCATCCACCAACATAGCAACATCAGCACCAAATTCACTTTCAATATCCTCCAGCGTGACTTCGGTGTCTTCCACGACATCATGCAGAAGACCTGCCACAATGGTATCAATATCTAATTCCAACTCGGCTAAAATGATGGCAACACCTAGGGGATGGGTAATATAAAGTTCGCCGGAAAAGCGCTTCTGACCCTGGTGTGCGGCCACAGCAAAATGATAGCCATTTTCTAACACAGTCCAATTTGGCTCTACCGGGTAATATCCTTTAATTAGCTCTTTTAGTTCTTCAAGATTCATACTGCTGAATCTCCTCTACCTCTAGGGCTGCGCCCTCCGGGTTCTGAATATAGTTGGCTATATCTGCAAGGGATGTGTGATACCAAAAATCCTGATAAATGCGAAAGTTTGCTAGAATACGACTATAATACTGCACGGTTGGCGATTCCTCCAGTTGGCTCATAGATGGTGGCCAAGCTGAGTTATTTGCCCTAGCCAGCTCCGCAAATACAGTTTGTGCTTGTGACAGTAAATAATGTGTTACTGGTAGCTCTACCTGCTGGCGAACGTTTTCAGCAACTAAGGGTTGCGCAGAGTGGGATACACAAACCGCCAATTGTTGCATTGTCTCTATCGCCGGTACGGTTGCCGCGAATATTTTTTCGTTTAGGGCAATGTCCGCATGATTATAACAAAGATGAATGGTCGGTACACCACTAAAACCAAGGCGCTGTAATAGTTTCTCCAAAGCAT
>JANKMV010000063.1:6125-9211 GCA_024650095.1 Bacillota bacterium
CATCTCGTTGGTAGGGTAGGTGGTATAAAATCAAGCCATCATACTGACGGGAAAAATCAACGTTGCGTCCGAGTTGCGTTATTTGTGTACGCGTAGGCAATAACGTTTCTAGACCTACTTTAGCCGCGTTGGTATTGACCCAAATGGCTAGTTTCTGCTCTGCCGCTAAACGAGCTATATATTGCTCACGGTCGGCAAAACCGCGTCTATCGATAATGGTGGGAACGAGCTCGCAAGTAGCGATACGCAAATCCTTAACCTGAAGAGAGAGTGACGTGCGACCTTGCCATACGTTGGCACTGGGTGCCACCACCACATCCACTGTATCGCCACGATTGACGTCTAAGCTCCCACCACCGAAATGAATTGCGGCTTGAGTGCGACCAGCTTGCCGCAACGATAGGCGCAAATGATCACCCCTTGCACCTACGCATTTTGTCGTGACAACATCAGCATTTTGTACGAGGAAGAGTGGCACCGCATGACCGTGGCCAAAAGGAGCTAAAACCTCTAAATCATGTACCAGTGCCAAATCTAATTCAGACAGTTGCACCTCTGCCACCACGGGTTGTAATAACTCACCGGCTTCCTGTGTAGCCACTGCTTGGCAAAATGATGTACGAAATACTTCCAGTTGATCGGTAGCCACCGTTAAACCTGCGGCTTCTGCATGCCCACCAAAGCGTTCCAAATGATCCGCACAGGCCTGTAGTGCCTCCACCACATTACAACCGGGCACGGAGCGAATAGAACCATGACCTTCGTTGCCATCCACGGCTATGAGCACTACAGGTCGCTCAAACTCACTCGCCAACCGTCCCGCCACAATACCAATCACACCAGGATTCCAGCCTGCTTGCCATAAGACCAGGGCAGGCGCTGTAAGTTGCTCGGCAACCATAGCTCTTGCTTCAATGGTAATTTCTTTTTCTATTTGCTGGCGCTTACGATTTTGTGCATCTAATGCTGTGGCTAATGTATCGGCCTCAGCAAGGCCAGACAGTAAGGTAGCAACCGCAGGATCCGCTGTACCTAGGCGTCCAGCTGCATTGAGACGTGGTGCCAAGGTAAATGCTACCTGCATCGCTGTCATATTCGTGTCGGGTAAACCACTGACGCGTGCCAGTGCGGCTAGACCTGGTGATGGGTGCTGACGTAACCGCTCCAAACCGTGCTTAACGAGAATGCGGTTTTCCCCTACAAGGGGGACCACATCTGCGATTGTTCCCACAGCAACCAAATCTAAATAGTCATACGCCGCATCTTGGGGTAGTTTGAGCAACGTATAAAGTGCCCGCACCAGTGTCCAGGCAACACCTACACCCGCCAACCTTTTTTCAGGATACATACACTCAGCTTGCTTGGGGTTAAGTACAGCCGTCGCTCTACGTATACCTGGAAAACAAGTGTGGTGATCGGTAATTATAAGGTCCAGTCCCAGTGATTGTGCCAACTCCATTTCAGCAAAAGAGTTAACACCACAGTCCACGGTAATGACAAGTTGACCACCAGTAGCCGCAAACTTCTCCAAGACAGCACCTTGCAAACCATAGCCGTCTGCAAAGCGACTCGGTATGTAGTAAGTCACTGGAACGTTCAGATTTTGCAAAGTCCGTGTTAAAAGGGCGGTGGAAGTAACACCATCCACATCGTAATCACCAAAAATCAAAACAGGCTCGCGCCGTTGCACGGCACGTGCCAAACGCTCGGCAGCAATGGTTGCCCCCGCCATGGAAAAGGGATCCCCTAGATCCGCAAGGTCACACGCTAGAAAACGCCGTGCATCCTGGGAAGTGTGGAGACCCCTTTGAGAGAGGGTTGTTGCCGTTAAACGGTGGATCCCCAATTCAGCCATCAGTTTGTCGATGGTCTGAGGATCTGTCTTAGGCACAAACCAACTCCAGCTATTCGCTGACATTTATAGTCTCCTCAGGATTAGCTTCTGTAACTACAGTTTCTGCCACTTCAGGTACCACGGGTTGTGCACTTTCTAATATATGTTTCTCTTTCCTCATTTGCTCGCATTCAGCATTCAAAAAAGACAGATCATCTGCTAATGCTCGCTTTTGTTCCTTTAAATCTTCTACTTCCTTAGTAAGGTGTTTCGTTTTATTTTTAAAATTCCACATAGCAAACCCTGTGCGTATTTGTGTAATAAAACCAAAAAGCCCTATGGCCAGTGCGCCCGTCATCGCCGACCCTAACACGATGAGTGCTACACTCGAATCCACCTGGCCAAAAAAGTAGTTTACCGTCACGACAGCTCTATTTAAGAACGCAAAAAAAGCAATCAGTATACCGAAAACTAAACCGACAATTATCCCAAGTTGCATATTTAATCCCTCCAGCGCTACTAAACATCTATCCAGATAGATTCGTCAAATTTGTGGCAAAATCCTCTTTTCTCGTAGATCGCGCTACTCCAATGTACATATTTTAATAAAGTGCACGTACTCGGTTACTTTAATGCGCCCTTTTACGCACTGCACACACCACTTACTAATTGCAAGCGATATTATTTCCTTAACGAACAAAAAAAATAGATTCCGCAGCTGACAAAGCAAGCACGGAACAAAATGTAGGGAACGGTCTTGACCGTTCCGGATCCTATAAAAGCAACACAAATTTTGTAGGTATAGCCAGAAAGAGCGGAACGGTCAAGACCGTTCCCTACACTCTACTACAAGAAAGAGCCTATATTCCGTTCTCATAACGCGCGCTTTTACGCACTGGTAACACTCGCCGCTCACTAATTGCAAGCGATATTATTTCCTAGACGAACAAAAAAATAGATTCCGCAGCTGACAAAGCAAGCACGGAACAAAATGTAGGGAACGGTCTTGACCGTTCCGGATCCTATAAAAGCAACACAAATTTTGTAGGTATAGCCAGAAAGAGCGGAACGGTCAAGACCGTTCCCTACACTCTACTACAAGAAAGAGCCTATATTCCGTTCTCATAACGCGCGCTTTTACGCACTGGTAACACTCGCCGCTCACTAATTGCAAGCGATATTATTTCCTAGACGAACAAAAAAATAGATTCCGCAGCTGACAAAGCAAGCACGGAACAAAATGTAGGGAACG
>JANKMV010000064.1 GCA_024650095.1 Bacillota bacterium
GGCAAAACCCACCAATGTAATACCCAAGGTTTCAGCCAGTTCAATACTTAACGTCGTGGGAGCTGCCCGGGAAATAAGAACCGGTATTCCCAATTTAGCCGTCTTCACCAAAATTTCCGAGGAAATTCTGCCGCTACTTACGAGTACCTTATCCCCAAGGTTAACTCCCTCTTTCAGACAGAGGCCGATTAACTTGTCCACCGCATTGTGGCGCCCTATATCTTCACAAAAATAAAGAATCTCTTCCGCAGAACCTAATGCGGCACTGTGTATGCCCCCGGTTAACTGAAATAGCACTGCACGCTCCTGTAGTTGCTTCATGAGTGCTAAAATTTGCGTTGAAGTTAGGGAAAAATCCGATTGCACAGGATTACTTTTTAAAGCATCCAACACATTATAAAAAACGGTTCCCTTACCACAGCCACTCGTAATCGTCCGCTTACCGTACAATTTTTCTGCTAGATTACTACCCTCTGCTTCCACAAAAAGAAAACCCTGCTCCTCGTCAAAACGCAAAGAAGTAATATCACTAAATTGCCGAATCAATCCTTCGGAACGTAAAAAACCTGTGGCTAACATTTCCGGCATTTCAGGGGTATACAATAACGTCACAAACTCCTGGCCATTAAGATAAATAGTCAACGGAACTTCACGAATAATGGGATCATTCGCCTCATCGACTCCTGCCACACTCACACGCAAAATCCGCCGCTCTTCCATCCGTTTATCCATATCGCCCTCCCGCCTAACCCGGGGTCAGGTTAGAACTTTTGAACTTTCTTTTTATTAACTCAACAATCCGCCCCATTTCAGGGTCATTCGTCCGTAGAACATCTTGGTAGCTCTTTGCAATTGTTTCCTGCGATAAGCCAAACATCTCAGACATTTCATTTCCAGGGAGATTAAGGTGATGCCGCGCAAAAAAGATACTAACTTTTCTCGCCTTGACAACACCTTTTCTCTTTGAGCTACTTAAAAGCAATTTCTTTTCCACCTGTAAGCTATTGGCAATAGCATCGATTAGTTCTTCAAACGAAATCCTCTTCCACATATTATCACTTTCATACACTTGGCGTTGTGCCGTTTTTTTAGTTGAATTTAAATAAAACTTGTTGATATCTTCTTCATCGTCACTGCCATTTTGCATCAGGTGTAGATATTCATTATATGCCTTTTCTCTCTTGTGGTCAAAATATGACAGCATTCTCTCTTCAGCTAATATAAAGTTTTTCTTCTTTAGAATTTCATAATGGCCTGTCCAAGGATACAAACCTAATAATGCTTCTAGCCCTGCCCTAAAAGGATTATAGTGAATATAAGAAATCACTTGTCGTAGATACTGTTCTGTATTAACTAAAAATGCCTTATAGCGTCCCTGGAAAACATGTCCTGATGTTTTGTATTTTTTATTAAAATATTGAGTATATCTCTGCTGTACAATTTTCATGAATTGACTTAAGGGTTGTTCGCAAACTTCGATTAAAATATGAAGATGATTTCCCATCAGAGCGTACGCTAACACATAATAGTTTAGAGAAGACAAATAATCCTTACAAATAAACAGGTATTTCAGATAATCCGCAGCATCTACAAATATATTCTTTTGATTATTACCACGCGCTATAACATGATAGATTGCTCCAGGATAATGAATTCGAGGACGTCTCGGCATAGCTAACCATCTCCCCAAATCAGGTATACGGCCTGGTTGATAATCCCTTGTTAGTTACATATAATTACACATTAACTTCTATTTCCCTTTATTTTACATGCAAAAATTTTTAAACAGTTTTTAGCGGCAAAAGAATCTTCAAAACTTCTAACCTGACCCCAAGAAAAACGCTTCGCGTTCTTATCTACGGATACGTTTTTCTTGTTCTTTATGGGCTGCCGCCCCTTACAAACCCCCATTGGAAAGGAAAGATAGCACTCCAAGATTGATACAATTTCCTTTCCAACAAGTAAAAGCGGGTGCTCTGTTGGGGAGCACCCGCTTTATTGGTACTTAACTTATGCTTTTTCGACGTTGACGGCACAGACTTTGAGTTCGGGAATTTTGGCCGTCGGACATGACTCTGAGTTGGTGAGGATGTTGGCCGCGGTCTCTTTGAAGTGGAATGTCATGAAGACAACGCCTGGTGGCACGCGATCCGTAACCTTCAAGCGAGATTTAACGGAACCACGACGAGATGAGACTTTAACGGTGTCACATTCTTCCACACCCAACGCTTGCGCGTCAAGCGGATTCAGTTCCATCAGCTCTTCATTGTGAATCTGCTTCAAGCCTTCGCTCCGGCGTGTCATCGTACCCGTATGGTAATGGTAGAGGATACGACCGGTGGTTAGGATGAAGGGATATTGCTCATCGGGAACTTCGGCGGGATCTTGATGCTCCACTGCACTAAAGTGACCGAGGCCACGGCTGAATTTGTCAACGTGCAAAATGGGAGTGCCGGGATGAACTTCATCGGGACAGGGCCAATGTATGCCCATTACACCCAAACGGTCATAGGTGACACCAGCATAGCTAGGTGTCAAGGCCGCAATTTCCTTAAAGATATCCTCGGCACAATCATATTCCCAATCGAAGCCTAGCTTTGTAGCAAGTTGGGTAAGAATTTGCCAGTCCGCTTTAGCGTTTCCACGCGGCTTCAATGCCGGGTTTACTTTTTGCACACGACGCTCAGTATTAACAAATGTGCCTTCCTTTTCGGCCCAAGAGACGGCTGGTAGCACAACGTCGGCAAATTCTGCTGTTTCTGTCATAAACATGTCTTGCACCACTAGAAAGTCTAGTGATCCCATACACTGCTGCACATGCGTTGAGTCAGGATCTGACAGATATGGATTTTCGCCCATGATGTACATAGCACGGACATCTTTTGAGCCCGCTGCGTCAAGCATATCTGTAACGGTTAATCCATCCTTACCTGCCAGCTCAACACCCCACGCTTTGGCAAACTTGGCACGTGCTGCGTCGTCTGTTACCTTTTGATAGCCGGTAAAGACGTTGGGAAGTGCTCCCATATCGCAAGCACCCTGTACATTGTTCTGACCACGTAAGGGGTTAACGCCACCTGATGGCTTACCCATGTTACCAGTAAGCATCGCGAGGTTAGCAACCGCCAGCACGTTATTCGTACCTGTAGTATGTTGAGTAATACCCATGGTGTAGAAAATCGAGGCTACTTCTGCTTCTGCATAAAGTCGGGCAGCTTTAACGATTTCTTCCGCGGGTACACCTGTAATTTCAGCAGCATACTCGGGGGTGTATTTCTCTACCGTTGCCTTTAAAGCAGCAAAGTTTTCGGTTCTATCTTTAATAAATGCCTCATCCGCTAGGCCTTCTTTGATGATGACATGGGCCAACGCGTTTAAGAGAGCAATGTTGGTACCTGGTTTCAATTGTAGGTAGGAATCCGCGTAGTCACAAAGTTCAATGTAACGCGGGTCAGCTACAATCAGTTTAGCACCCTTTTTAACGGCTCGTTTGATACGGTAACCAATTACAGGGTGGTTCTCGGTGGTATTGGAGCCAATTACAAGAATTGCTTTGGCATCCTCAATTTCACCGATGGTGTTTGTCATAGCACCGCTACCAAATGCAGTGGCCAGACCGGCCACAGTGGGAGAGTGTCACAAACGGGCACAGTGATCGACGTTATTGGTTCCCATGCTGCGTAGCAGCTTTTGGAAGAGATAATTCTCTTCGTTGGTGGTACGTGCCGAAGAAAGACCGGCAATCGCATCCGCACCGAATTGTGCCCTCACCCCCTCAAATTTGCTAGCGATGAGGTCCATGGCTTCTTCCCACGTGGCCTCCACAAATTCGCCGTCTTTTTTAATTAACGGTGTTTTCAGGCGATCGGGGCTGTCCACGAAATCCCAGCCAAAACGCCCTTTTACACAGAGATGACCATCCATTGGTCCTTCAAAGTTCGGAGTTACACCAACAATTTTATCGTCACGTACATGAAGATAGAAGGTGCAACCAGAACCGCAGTACGGGCACGTGGTTAGTACTTTATCTGCTTCCCATGCACGACCCTGATTAAGGCCTTGTTTAGGTGTCAAGGCACCCACGGGACAGATATCCACGCACATGCCGCAGAACACGCAAGATGATTCTTCAATGGCATCATCGAAAGCCGTTGTTACCTTGGTACCAAAGCCACGATACATGAAATCGATGGCACCCGCACCGTTAACCTCATGACATTTGCGCACACATTTTCCGCAAAGAATACATTTATTGAGGTCACGGAAGAAGAACGGGTTTGTATCATCAAGGGGAATTTCTTTAACTTCGCCTTTATAAGGGCTACCATCAACATCATAGCGATAGCTATAGTCCTGTAGTTTACAGGAACCGGTCTTCTCACAAGTAAGGCAATCCTGGGGATGGCCTGCCCAAGTAAGTTTTAAAATGCTTTTCCGTGCATTAATAACACGATCCGATTCCGTTTCAATCACCATACCTTCGGTCACAGGAGTGGTGCAGGAGGCGGGGAGGTTCCGCGCGCCGGCTACTTCTACCACGCACATGCGGCAGGCGCCGGCTTTACTAAGCTCTGGATCGTGACAAAACGTTGGGATATCAATCCCGACCGCTTGTGCCGCTTCCAGCACGGTCTTTCCGCTTTCAACCTGAACCGCTTGGCCGTTTAAGGTGATGTTCACCTTGGTCATATCTTTCCCTCCTTCTATTTCAATTTGACTGCATCAAATTTACATTTTTCAAAACAGACGCCGCACTTAATACAAGCAGCTTGGTCGATTTCATGCGGTTGCTTCCGTTCACCAGTAATAGCATTAACGGGGCAGTTTTTGGCACACACTGTACAGCCAATACAGTTTTCGCTATCAATATGGTAGGTGACTAAATTACTGCAAGCACCAGCACGACATTTCCCTTCCACGATATGCTCTTCATATTCATGACGAAAGTAACGTAGTGTACTTAATACAGGGTTCGGTGCTGTTTGGCCTAAACCACAAAGTGAACTGTCCTTAATCGATTCAGCAAGTTCCTCCAGTGCATCGATATCGGCAGGTTCACCTTGTCCTTGAGTAATCCGCTCGAGAATTTCCAGCATGCGTTTTGTTCCTTCTCGACAGGGCGTACACTTTCCACAGGATTCACTCTGCGTAAAAGTGAGGAAATAACGAGCTAAATCAACCATGCAAGTGTCTTCATCCATAACCACAAGACCGCCGGAACCCATCATAGCACCCGCTGCGGTTAGTGAATCATAATCGACAGGCAAATCAAGCTGTTCCTCAGGCAAACAACCGCCGGAAGGTCCACCAATTTGTACGGCTTTGAATTTCTTGCCGTGCTGTACACCACCGCCGATATCAAAGATAATTTCCCGCATGGGGATACCCATGGGTACTTCAGCTAAACCAGTATTGTTAATCTTTCCTGTTAAGGCAAAAACTTTTGTACCCTTACTACGCTCTGTACCCACTTTACCATATTCTTCAGCACCGATACGATAAATAAGCGGTACATTAGCAAACGTTTCAACATTATTTAGGCACGTGGGCTTACCCCATAAACCAGAATTAGCCGGGAACGGTGGGCGTGGACGCGGCATACCCCGCTCGCCCTCAATCGACGCCAACAGTGCTGTCTCTTCTCCACAGACAAATGCACCCGCGCCTTCTTTAATTTTCAAGTTAAAGTTAAAAGTAGTACCAAGAATGTTGTTGCCTAAGAAACCACGCTCATTGGCGGCTGTAATAGCTAAACGCAAGCGTTTAATGGCTAACGGATATTCAGCCCGTACATAAACATAACCTTCATCCGCACCAATGGCATATGCAGCGATGGCCATACCTTCAATCACAGCATGTGGATCGCCTTCCAAGACACTACGGTCCATAAACGCACCCGGGTCACCCTCATCTGCGTTACAGACAATGTACTTCTTCTTCCCTTTAGCTTTGTATGTGAAATCCCATTTCATCCCTGTGGGGAAGCCAGCACCGCCACGTCCCCGTAGACCTGATTTTTTCATTTCATCAATAATTGCAACCTGCTCCATGTGCAGTGCATTTTTTAACCCTACATAGCCTTCACTACCCAAATACTCATCAATATTCTCCGGGTCGATTACGCCACAATTGTGTAGTACTCTACGATTTTGCTTTGCATAAAAACCAATCTCCATATGGTTTTTAATATGCTCATTGGTAATCGGATCCATATAAAGTAAACGATCCACTACACGACCATTAATTAGATACTCTTCCACCAGTTCAGGAATATCTTCCGCTTGCACACGGCAATAGAAAATATCCTCTGGATGAATGACAAAAAGTGGCCCTTGCTCGCAGAAACCATGACAACCCGAGCTTACTATTTCAAACTGATCAGCAATGCCTCGCTTGTTCAGTTCGTCCAGTAGCGCATCACGTGCTTTTAGCGCACCGGACGAAATGCAACCAGTTCCTGCGCAGAGCAAGATTCGTCTTTGCTCCATGTTGCAACCCCCCTAACTATACTAGAATATTTAAAACTCTTTCAAAATGTCTGCCAATTTATCTGGTGTTAAGCGACCAAAGGTGTCATTATTAATCATCATAACCGGGGCAAGGCCACAGGCTCCGATACAAGCAACAGATTCAAGTGTAAACTTCATATCTTCTGATGTACCACCAACTTCAAGGTTTAATTGTTCCTTCATAGCTGCTAATATTTTGGCAGCGCCACGAACATGACAGGCTGTTCCCTGGCAAACACGGATAATATTTTTGCCTCGCGGTGTTAAATGAAATTGAGCGTAAAAAGTCGCTACACCAAAAATACGGCTAAAAGGCACTTTTAGCTGTTTTGCGGTATGTTCTAGCGCTTGACGGGGCAAATATCCATATGCTTCCTGAATGCCCTGTAAAATTGGAATCATTGTACCTTTTTGACCCTGATACTTGACCAGTATTTCATCTGCTGGACCATAATCAAAAGGATCTTCATCATAACATTTCAGGACCTCTTTCAATGTATCTAACCTCCTTTTCCAAATAATAAAATGTAGTTTAATAGCCAATTCAATTACAGTTCGCGCTAATTTGTCCAAATTCCTGCAAACAGACATAAAAATTCCCCGGCTGCTCTGAAGCTTTTCCAGGGAAAGTATATGCAATGTGTCGCTCTAATTGTACTTTATCTCACTATTTCTTTCAATGACCAATTATTGTATTTCCTTTAAGCACGCTACTTTCATTGATTGCGGCAGTCTAGCACCCTCTCTTCAGTAATGATGATGTCCACTTGCCGATCCCAAGAATCCAGAGGAATGATCTTAGGCTGTAGTATCTGCAGCTCAAAGGTCACCGCAACGAGTGGCACATCCTGACGAAGTTGAGGAAAGAAACGGTCATAGTAACCGCCACCATACCCCAAACGGCGTCCCTCTACATCAAAGGCCACGCCTGGAACTACCACTAAATCAATTTCTGTTGCTTTAATTGGACGCAGTGCCTCTGCTTTGGGCTCGGGAATATCCCAGAGCCCTGGTGCCAAATCGGCTTCTACATCAAGAATTTGGGATATAATCATCTGTTTTTCTTTCGGAACCGTCTTGGGCGCCACCACACGTTTACCATGCGCCAATGATTGTGGTACCATCTTGAGCGTCATCACTTCTTTGCCAAAATTCAAGTAGTACATAACGGTGCCCGCGCTTTGATATTCCGGTAGCGTAAATAATCTTGCAGCAATACTCTGACTAAACGATTCTATCTGTGGCCACGCTAGCGCATCCCGTTGAGCCAGGACCTCTTTACGTAAAACTTTCTTAGTTTCCATCTGCACACCTCACAATCGTGCTCTAATCGTTAGGTAACCCTTGGTCTCTCTAGAAATGTAGATTTCTCTGCAGTGCTAATCACATTTTTACCATGAGCCCACGTTAATAGGAGCGTGCGAAAATAACCAGTTCTTTTGCTTCCCCACCACAGTGAAGGCATTGTCCTGGCGTTTCTTCTTGTAGGTAGATGGGAATGTTACGAATGGTGGCTTTGGTTTCTTCTTTAACCGCTTGTTCGCAATCGCTATGACCACACCAGCTGGAGATAACAAAGCCTCGTTTTTCTTCAATAATTTTCGTAAATTCATCGTAGTCGTCGGTGCGATGGGTGTTTTCTTCTCTAAACTGCTGTGCCTTGACAAACATATTGTCCTGAATTTCTGTGAGCATTAACGGCACACGCGTCACTAAATCCGCCAGTGCAATGGTTTCCTTTTCCCCATTATCTCGGCGGACAAGCACTGCTTGCTTTGCTTCCAAATCGCGGGGGCCGACTTCAATGCGCAAAGGCACACCTTTCATTTCCCATTCATTAAACTTCCACCCTGGTGAATATTCTTCACGATCATCCATTTCAATACGGATACCACAAGCTTTGAGTTTCTCAAAGATGGTGGCCACTTGCGGCAATACGTCGGCGCGCACCTTTTTCGGTGCAATGGGAACCAATATGACTTGTGTGGGGGCAACTTTAGGCGGCATGATTAAGCCGCGGTCGTCCCCGTGTACCATAATAATGGCGCCAATTAAACGCGTTGAGACACCCCAGGAGGTTTGCCAAACATTTTTTAGCTCACCGTCACTATCAAGGTACGTAATATCAAAGACCTTGGCAAAGTGAGTTCCTAGGTTATGGGAAGTGCCGGCTTGTAAGGCTTTACCGTCACTCATTAAGGCTTCAATGGAATAGGTGCGCAGCGCTCCAGCAAACTTTTCTTTTTCTGATTTACGCCCTGTAACCACAGGGATGGCCAAATCATTTTCCACAAAGTCGCGATACACTTCCAACATTTTCAATGTTTCTTCTTGGGCTTCTTCTTCATTGCGGTGGGCAGTATGACCTTCCTGCCACAAGAATTCCGAGGTACGTAAAAATGGTTTTGTTACTTTTTCCCAGCGTACCACGTTGCACCACTGATTAATCAAGACCGGCAGATCGCGGTACGACTGAATCCAGCGGCTATACATTTCACAGATAACGGTCTCAGACGTAGGGCGAACAACTAATCGTTCTGCCAACTTTTCATTGCCAGCATGTGTCACCCAGGCTACTTCCGGAGCAAAGCCTTCCACGTGATCCACTTCTTTTTGCAGTAGGCTCTCAGGAATAAAGAGGGGGAAATACGCAT
>JANKMV010000065.1 GCA_024650095.1 Bacillota bacterium
GTCCGCTTTAATCCAATTGATTAATTCACCAATACCCTCAATGCGTACCACAACACGGTCATTTACGTTCATCGGTCCGATTCCACCTGGCGTACCTGTGATGATAACATCACCGGGTTCAAGCGTCATCACTCGAGAAGCAAATGCTACAAGATACGACGGGTCAAACACAAGTTGGTTGGTATTGGAATGCTGGCGTAGTTGCCCATTTAATTCAAGCACAATGTTGAGGTTGCTTGTATCTAATTCCGTTTCCATCCATGGGCCTAGTGGGCAGAATGTATCAAAGGCCTTTGCCCGTGACCACTGGCCATCAATGGCTTGCAGAGAACGAGCTGTCACGTCATTGCTGCAGGTGTAGGCAAAAATGTACTTGTGGGCGTCCGCTGCCACCACATTTTTTGTACGTTTCCCGATGACAATGGCTAGTTCTGCTTCATAATCGAGTTGCCCAATCCACGCAGGATAGATAATGGGCATTTCTGTGCCAATCACAGATGAAGGTGGTTTGAGAAAAAGGATGGGTTCTTGGGGAAGCTCCATCTTCATTTCCGCTGCGTGATCGCGGTAATTGAGACCAATAGCCACAACTTTTGTCGGCTGACAAGGTGCTAGTAAGGTAATATCGTCGAGGGGGAGAGATTCACCCGTCTCCTGCCAATTCCCGGCAAAGACATCACCCTCCACCGCTAACAAACAGCCATTTTGCAAATATCCCTGATAGTCCGTACCGTTATGAGTGAAGCGAGCCCATTTCATCTGTCTCCTCCTATACTATATCCCTATTTTACACTCGGATCATCTTTGTTAGCAAAGGCACGTTTTACGTAGATCTTTCATTTAAGGGGAGGTGAAGTCATGTTGCGCAGTGTGGTAAACAAAATGAAAAATGCGGCTCTATTTCTTAGCCATCCTATTTTGCAGTATATTCCCATCTCTATTTATACTTTACGGCAAAATGATCATTGGACCAATCCCTTTAATCAAGCCAGTCCACAAGTAATGCTTTTTCAGGATACGGCAGCCTTCCAAAGTGCCTTACAGCGGTTTCAAGTACAAATAACGACCCCCCTACGTCAAGGAGACCTATACGTGATTTGTCTAAATTTTAAAGCTGGGTTAGTGCTTTTTCGTTATTTAACATGCAAAATGATCGGCACGCCCCAAGTAGGTAGCATCCATGTTTTTTCCCTGACGAAAAAATACTTCCCGCATCGTAGCGTACATTTTGCGCTCTATACAGATGAGGGCAAAAAGCTTCGTAGTCTTAATCAGGAAATCTATTAATAAAAGTTGCCTGATACTTCAATTATAAATTTACAATTGGACAAAATGAAGGGAAAGAATGGCGTCTAACGACTGTAATTTTTGCAATACCTCATCACTTACTGCGCTATCAACTTGTACTACCATCACAGCTTCTCCGCCCACAGACTGGCGCCCCACTTGCATGCCCGCTATATTAATATTGTTTTCACCGAGCATGACGCCAAAACGCCCAATAACGCCGGGAACATCGTTATACGTGGTGACTAGCATATTGCGAGAGGGTACGACTTCAATTTTATATTGTCCAATTTGAACAATGCGAATATCATCTTTGTTAAAGAGGGTGCCTGCCACTGTGCGGATACCCTCCTTTGTTTTTATATTCACTGTAATCAGATTGGTAAAGTTATCTACGGAGCGACTTAACACTTCACGAACTTTAATTCCCCGTTGCATGGCAATGACCGGTGCGTTAACATTGTTGATGGTTTCTTGGAGAATCACCGATAACAAGCCGATTAAAAAAGAGTTTGTTAAGAGGGTGGTGGGGAAGTTAGCTATTTCGCCACTATAAAGAATCTCAATGCTTTCAATTTGTTCACTAAAAACCTGGCTATGAAAGGAACCCAAGGTCTTCATAAGAGGGATAAAGGGACGAACTTCAGCCATGGTTTCAGCAGGAATGACCGAGACGTTGACGGCACTCACTAGTGGCTCTCCCGAGAGGGCATTTAGTACTTGTTCTGCCACTTGTACAGCCACATTAATCTGTGCCTCTGCTGTGGAGGCACCTAAATGCGGAGTAACGATAATATTCTTTAGTTCACATAAGGGGTTACAGGTAGCGGGCTCCTCTTCAAAAACATCAATGGCAGCCCCGGCAATCTTACCCGTCTGCAGTGCCTCACAAAGGGCCGCTTCATCAATCAAGCCACCGCGAGCACAGTTAATGAGACGGACGCTATCTTTCATCATCGCCAGTTCTTTCGTACTAATCATATGTTTTGTACTCTTGGTTAACGGTGTATGTACTGTTATAAAATCAGCCTTGCGGTAAATTTCTTCAAGAGTAGCTAATTTCACACCCAGTTTTTCTGCTCGTTCGTCGGAAATGTAGGGGTCGTAGCCTACTATGTCCATACCCATGGCTTGCGCACGTTTAATCACCTCAGTACCGATGCGACCCAGGCCGATTACACCAAGTGTCTTGCCGTACAGTTCAACACCCATGAAGGCACTACGCTTCCATTCACCCGCCTTCAAGGAAGAGGCAGCAGCAGGGATATTGCGAGCTAACGACGTCATCATGGCCACAGTATGTTCAGCTGCTGAAATGGTGTTTCCTTCCGGAGCATTGAGTACGATAATACCCTGCTCGGTGGCGGCCTCTACATCAATATTGTCAATACCAACACCCGCACGACCTACCACTTTGAGATTTTTCCCTGCTTCTAGTACGGCTCTGGTCACTTTGGTAGAGCTACGCACAACCAATGCATCATATTCGGGAATAGCTTGTACAAGTTCTGCCGGCGTTAACTGAGTTCGCACATCAACCACGGCCTTTTCTCGTAACTTGTTAATGCCCAATTCAGAAATCTGATCACTGACGAGTACTTTCATGAACTCTTACCTCCTCTTGATAACTCACTTTAAATATGTGTGCCGCCATAGTACTCCTGCTAATCATTGTAAGACTGCCTCTTGGTACAAAAGTATAAGAAAGGCGTACATAGCCACTTGCTAGCTGCAAGTGGTATTTAAATCATTGCCAGTATAAAAAAACTCCCTGTCCACAGTTAAACTGCAGGGATGTATTTATAATACCATAATGTTCCTCTCTGAGGCAAGAGTGCTACGCCTGATAACAAACAAGGTTATCAGGCGTAGTTTTTTCTATTTTGCACAGGCTACGGCTGCTTGTAAGGCGAAAAACAGGCTTGCAGCATGTGCATATTGCCGCCATAACCATTCAGGATGCCACTGTACTCCCAGGGCAAATGGATGCGTTGGGACTTCCACCGCTTCAATAATACCGTCGTTGGCTACTGCACACACACTCATTGTTGGGCCAGGGTTCCGTATCGCTTGATGATGAAGACTGTTAACACGAATTATTTCTTGTTTTGTAATTTGATGAAGCATAGATGTTTTCTCTACTGTGACATGATGAATAGGATAGGCTCGCGGTGCCTTTTGATCATGCTGTAAATGCTGCACCTCCGTGATGTCTTGATGTAGCGAACCCCCAGCAGCCACCGCCATTATCTGTGCACCACGACAGATTCCTAAAATGGGCAAATCGTTACGTAATGCATACCGCGCTAAATAAAGCTCCATACTGTCTCGATCCGGCAGCACATGACCCTGTTGGGGGGTAGCTTCTTCCCCATAATGCTGGGCATCAGGATCACTACCCCCACTTAGTAATATTGCATCCACAGTCTCTGTAAATTGTTTCCAGGTGGACATATTTGCACAAACGGGTAATAGCAGTGGAACCGCCCCCGTATGAGCGACTGCCCGCACATACGCCATGGATAATCTGTTTTCATACCCCACACGGTTGCAAGTAATGCCGATGCGCACTGTCAGCTGGACAACCCCCCTAAAAAAGAGAAAAACGTAACCTAAGTTACGTATACATGCTTAAAAATCTATGAGTCCAAGCGAGATCTTTACAGCCTGATTCACCTTCTGCATCACTCGCTCATCAAGTTCTGTGACTTTATCTTGCAATCGTTGTTTATCAATGGTTCGTATCTGCTCAAGTAATATGACTGAATCTTTTTCCAGACCGTACTCTTTGGCTTCCACTTCTACGTGAGTTGGTAATTTGGCTTTCTCAATTTGTGAAGTAATGGCGGCAATGATGACGGTGGGGCTGTATTTATTACCCACATCATTTTGTATTACCAACACCGGGCGTACCCCACCCTGCTCTGACCCGACCACAGGGCTCAAATCAGCAAAAAAGATATACCCCCGTTTTACTTCGACCTTATTCACTTTTTACCCACCAACAATTCCGCGATCAAATTAGCCTCGTTTTCCACGTCAAACGCTTCATTGGCTAACCGCAGATTCAGTTTTGCCATCTCTGTGTAACCTCTTTGCATTCTTTCGCGAATTTGCTGCTTTTCCCGCTCCGAAAGATAGAGTCTCATTGCTTCACGGATAAAGTCGGAACGTGATCTTTTTTCAGAAGCGACAATACCATCCACTTCTTCTAGCAGGTTGTGCGGTAAGCTAATCATAATGCGTTTTGTCTCGGCCAAAGTAAGCACCCCCTAGATTTCATCTTCCCCCAAATAAACTCTCGGCACGCGGCGACTTATTGATGTGACAACTTCGTAGTTAATGGTATTTAGCCAACGGGCGACTTCGTCCACATGCAGCAGGGCATCACCCTGTTTACCAAACAAGACGACCTCGTCTCCGACTTGCACGTCTGCAATATCCTGCACACAAATCATGGTTTGATCCATGCATACGCGTCCCGCAATGGGAACACGTTGACCATGCACTAAAACCTGGCCGAGATTAGAAAGTTGCCTTCGATACCCATCACCGTAGCCAATATTTAATGTCGCAATACGTGTTGGCTTTGCCGTTACATAGCTACGACCATAGGAAACGCCAACACCTGTGGGCACATCTTTTACATGAATAATTTTTGCTTTCAGTGACATGGCTGGGCGCAATTGAACTTGTTTTCGGCCCACTTCGTCAGAAGGATATAATCCATAAAGACTAATACCAAGTCGAACCAAATCGAGCTGCGCTTCCGGCATGCTGATGGCTGCTGCACTGTTGGCAATATGCTTTAAGGGAATGGGTATCCCTTGTGCTTCCATGCGCCTAACGAGAGACAAATAATGATCCAACTGTATACGCGCAAATGTCTTATCTTCTTGATCTGCAGAGGCAAAGTGACTGTATAGTCCTGCAATTTCCAGCCCAGGTAGAGTTGCAACAGCACGAATAAAATTATCGGCTTCTTCAGCTGGGTAGCAACCCACGCGCGTCATACCCGTGTCTACTTTAATATGCACAGCGAGGCTCTGCCCGACTGCAACCGCGGCCTGGGAAAAAGCCTGTGCAACCTCAAGAGTAAAAACAGATGGGGTCAACTGATATTGCAGAAGATACGGTGCGTATTCCTTAGGCGTGAACCCTAGAATTAGAATGGGTGCTATTAGCCCATTTTCCCGCAACTCAATGGCTTCCTCAACCATACCAACACATAAAAATGAAACACCGGCGGCAACAGCTGCTCGGGCCACTTTAACAGCCCCGTGACCGTATCCGTCGGCTTTTACAATCGCCATCAGCCGGGTTTTTGGTGAAATATGAGAGCGAAATTGTCGCACATTATGAACGATCGCGTCAAGATCGATCTCGGCCCACGTGGGCCGTAGAGGAAACCCGTGCAAAATAGAGCACCACCTATCTTTACAGTTACTATTGTATTCCACGGCAGACTTGATTATTCCTGCCGGTAATGATTGGCTCATTATTGCATTATTCTGGATAGCATACGTCCTCGTGTAGCTTAAAATATGCATGAATAGCTTGGGCTGCGGCGATCAAGCCCTCATCTGAAATTAAGCATGAGATCTTAATTTCAGATGTTGAGATAATTTCTATATTAACGCCAGCATTGGCCAACGCCTGAAACATACCAGCAGCGACACCCGTATTATCAATCATACCCGCGCCAACTACAGATATTTTTGCCAAACCCCGTTGGTGCTGTAGCCGTCTTGCCCCGAGTTCCTGCACTAAAGGTTCCAGCACAGCATGGACTTTCTCATACTCCTCCCCGGCGACAGTGAAAAGAATATCGTTTTCTCCCTCACGTCGAATACTCTGTACAATTAAATCTACATTGACACCGGCTTGTCCAATGGCCGAAAAGATGCGTGCGGCCACACCTGGCTTATCCGGCACACCCAGCACGGCAAACTTTACCTGCCCTTCATCACAGGCAATGCCTCTAATGACAGTTCCCTTCTCCATCGCTGTGTCCTCCTTCACCAAAGTTCCTATCTCTTCATGAAAGCTAGAACGTACATGAATAATAACACCATGCTCTTTGGCACACTCCACGGAACGGGGATGTAGTACATTTGCACCAAGGCTCGCCAACTCTAGCATTTCATCATACGTAATTTCAACTAATTTCCGCGCCTCGGGTACAACACGGGGATCGATGGTATACACACCGTCCACATCTGTATATATCTCACAGGAATCTGCACCAATGGCTGCGGCCAGTGCCACCGCCGTCGTGTCTGAACCACCGCGACCTAACGTGTTAATCTCTCCGCAGGCAGCAGCGCCTTGAAAGCCTGCCACCACAGCAACATTACCCGCAGCAAGCGCTTCCTTAACACGGTTTGCGTTAAAGGCAGCAATACGTGCATTACACGGCACTCCGTCTGTAACTACACCCGCTTGTGATCCTGTAAACGCCATGGCATCACAGCCGAGTGTTTGTAATGCCATCGCTAAGAGCGCAATACTCACTTGTTCCCCCGTGGAAAGTAGCATCGCCAGCTCCCTCGCCGATGGATATGGCGTGATTTGTTTAGCCATAGCCATCAATTCGTCCGTGGTATCCCCCATGGCAGACACAACCACCGCCACACGATTTCCTGCGGCCACAGTGCGGGCAACTCTTTGCGCTACATTTTGTATTCTTTCAACGCTACCCACAGAAGTACCACCATATTTTTGTACAATACAACCCATTAACTCCGCCTCCGTTTATCCCTTTACTCTACAACGCGTAAAATACTATTAATACTGCGAATGGACGGCATCGCCCGTAAACTATCTAGGGCGTGCGTAAAGTTCCCCTCTGCCACATCGTGGGTAACGAGCACAATTTCTGCAGTCTGCTCAACACTTCGCTTTTGTATAATTTTATCTAAACTAACACGAGCTTCGCCAAAAGCGGTGGCAAGCTTGGCAAAAACACCAGGCTCATCGATTGCTTTAAGCCGCAAGTAAAAACGAGAAAGTTGCTCTTCCATGGGCACAACGGGCTTGTGCACAAACGTTGCCTCCACGATGCCATTTTGAATTTGATTTTTAATGGCGCGTGCTGCATCCATAATGTCCGCACAAACGGCACTGCCCGTAGGCAATGATCCCGCACCACGACCATAGAACATCACTTCACCTACGGCATCACCTTCAAGGAAGATAGCATTAAACTCATTTTTAACGGCCGCTAGTGGGTGTGCGTGGGGAATCAACGTGGGATGAACGCGTAATTTCAGACCGCCTTCCCCTTCTTCACCAATGGCTAACAGCTTTACAGCGTAGCCCAGTTCTTGTGCATAGCGGATATCTCGCAGCTTCACATTTGTAATACCTTCCACATAAATATCTTCCATGTTGATCCGGCTAGAGAAGGAGAGGGAAGCTAGAATGTTTAGTTTATATGACGCGTCGCGTCCCTCCACATCTGAAGATGGGTCGGCTTCCGCAAAGCCTTTGGCTTGCGCTTCTGCCAGTGCATCTTTAAATTCTTTTTCTGCCGTGGACATTTGCGTTAAAATATAGTTAGTCGTGCCATTAATAATCCCCATAATTTTATGGATACGGTTCGCTGCGAGGCAAAACTTCAAGGGACGAACCAATGGAATGCCGCCACCCACGCTAGCTTCGTAAAAAATGTTTTTACCTTGCAGTTTAGCGATGGCCAAAAGCTCCATGCCATGTTGTGCCATCAAATCTTTATTGGCAGTAACAACAAATTTGCCGTTTTCTAAGGCTTTCGTAATGGCGTGGCGCGCACTTTCAATACCGCCCATTGTTTCCACCACAATATCAATTTCTGGGTCAAGAATTACATGATCAATGTTATCCGTAAAAAGTGACGGATCCAGTGTGAGCCCGCGAGGTTTAGCAAGATCCCTCACGGCCACGCGCTTTACTTCAAGCGCGGCACCCAACTTGTGCTCCATATCTTTGCCATTTTGTGCAAGAATTTGGGACACACCACTGCCCACTGTACCCATTCCCAGTATGCCAATTTTAATCGTTTCCTTGTTCATCTCATCGCTCCATTCTATTCTCTAGCTTTGTCCTATTAATTCAAGCTTTTGCACGCCAGGGATTGCCAAAAGTTGTGCCAATAATTCATTGACATCTTCCCGTAAATGATCAGTTTCAAAGGAGATGGACGCATTGGCCACGCCTTGTAGAGGAATCCCTTGATTAATGGTTAAAACATTGCCCCCTGCAGCCGCAATGGCATTTAGGCCAGCAGAAAGTACGCCCGCCGTATGTTCAAGGATTAAGGAGATGGTGAGAATTTTACCACGGCTTGCTTCCCGAAAGGGAAAGATATAATCGCGATATTTGTAGAAGGCGCCTCGACTAATTCCCACAGTTTGTACAGCCTCATTAATTGTTTTAGCTTTACCATTTTTCAAGAGCTCTTTCGCCTCAGCCGTTTTTTGTAAAACCTGCGGCAAGACATGCTCCTGTACCAGATAAAACTTCTCCCTCTTTTCTACCATGGCGAACCTCCTGTCTACTGTGTGTAGACATTTATGCATGTATGGAATACATTATAGCGCACTCAACCTTGTACTGCAATAGTTTTACTCTCTTTTATAATCTAAAATAACGCCAATTATTAAAAAACGTACCCATAAATCCTCCCACGATCAGCCAAATTCCCGCTCTACGAAATGTAGGGAACGGCAACTACCAAGGGCATAGCTACTAAATAGGGTTCGGCCTGCATAGTGATGCGTCAGGCTTAATGGGGTTCGGCCTGCATAGTG
>JANKMV010000066.1:0-5697 GCA_024650095.1 Bacillota bacterium
ACTAGAATGTTAACCTACGTATTTATTTTGTCAAATTAATGGCGGAAACACCAAATCCGGAACTTCCTGGCGTTATTTGGCCGGGAACGATGGTATCGACGAAGTAACCTCTGATGATGCTTTCGTTTCCCTGGCCCGGAGGTGCGTTCCGATTTAAGAAAAAGGCGGCGAAACCTACCACTTCCACATCCTGTCTTCCCTGGCCTGTAGGTTGCTTGATTACAGGAAGATAAATAAGTAGTTTACAACCAGGCAAAAAGTTGGTATGCGTACAGCCGGAATTGCATTGATTTACTCTGTGCTCAATGGCCCTTTTTGTGGGGTTCGACATGTTGCCAGGTTCTGTTTCCAGGATATCACCTATTTTAATTGACCCCTGGTACCCTTCTCGTAAATTCTTTTCATACTTGGAAGCTCCCGTGCCCCCTAATGCAAGAACCCCAAAATTACCCGGCCCGATCACTTCATTTAATTTAGGTGATTTAAGCTCATATTCTTGGCCTTTAATTAGCGCCTGCTCAACAATGGTTAAAGGGACAATCCCAACCAAGGAACTAACCGTGCCGGTTGCTGCTATCGCCTGGGCATTTATATCACCCTTCGTAAAGCCGAGTATTGGGGCAAAAAAATAATTGACCGTATCTGCAACAGTTACTGTAATTTCACTGTTATTATTGGCAAGGGAAACAGTAACGTTGGCAGGGTGTGCCCCATTTACTGCGGCATACTCTTGGGCTATGTTAATGGCACTTGTGGGGGAATGAGGCTTTTCCAATAGCTCCTGCGCCCCCGCCAAAGCAGCAGCGTCAGCTGCATTCGTCAGTTTTCTTTTGCAAACAGCTAACATGCCGTAATCTATGACAATTGCCGATGCACCAAGCAAAACAGAGAGTACCATCACATAAAGCACTATAGCAGACCCTTTTTCTTCTTTTACTAACTGTTTAATGTTTTTCATCTCATGACCCCTCCAGTACATATTCAACACGCATAGTGGAGTCAGAAGCATGACTAAAGCTTTCTCCTAGAAACTTGTTCATAAACGGTACTATTGTTTTTGTATCGGCCTCCACCTGTACCTTGACTTTTTGACCATAGATACGGGTACCGGCTGGAAGGATATGTATGGTAATTTCTTTAAGAAAGACGGAGCCGCTTAAAGCATCCTCCACCAAAGCAGTTACCTCTGTGTCGCTTGCACCCACTGCAGCGATTCGTGCCCCGTCACGTGCAGCGCTGGTCACCGCAATCTGACCGCTCATGATAATGCCAAATTGGATTATACCCATAAAGACCAATAACAAGACCGGCAGAACCAAGGCTAATTCTACAATAGCCTGTCCCTGCTCCTTTTGGGGAATACGTAACAGAGATACTCTCACCTTTCCACGTCCTTCCTAGCAAAATAAACAATTCCCTTCTGTTATCATATAGCAGAGTGAAATCTAAAACATGAAACGATAGTCACTACTATTGTAGGACTTTTTACCTAGTGCAATGAAGAGTGTCCTTACTCATTGCAAGCTATAATTTCCTTGCCACTATGAAAAACCAGGGAGTGTTACCAGTACTTAAAAACGCTATTTGGGAGAGTGTGCCTTTCTTGATACACATTCCATTAATTTAGCGGAAACGTTGCTCAAGCTTTGTAATACTTTTTTTTATGTCTATTCCTGGACCCAAAACTCCTTTAAAAAGGTCACCTAGTTTTTCCACCCGTTTCTGGATGTTTTTCATGGTAAAGGCGTGAGGGTCTAACCCAAGTTTCACTTCCTGCCAGCGCAGCGGGGTGGAGACTGTGGCTTGGGGACGGGGTCGAATACTATAGACAGAAGCTAGAGTTTGACCAGGACGATTCTGTAGAAAGTCAAGATACACTTTCTGTTGGCGTTTTTTGGGACTGCGTTCGATACTGGTAAAACTGGGCACAAGATTATGGACAAGGGTGGCGATGAGTCGGGCAAATTCACGAACCACATCATAACCATATTGCGCCTGCAGGGGAATGAAGATGTGGATACCCGTTGCACCGGAGGTTTTAGGGAAACTGACAATGTCTGCACTTTCTAAAACCTCATACACAGCCAAAGCTGTTTCCACCACTTTAGCAAAGGAAATATCTTCAGGATCTAAATCTATGACCAAATAATCTGGATGATCTAAGCTCTGGACACGGGATAGCCAAGGGTTAATTTCGATACAACCCAAGTTTGCCATATAAATGAGGGTTTGCTCATTTTGACATAGCAAATAGAGTATACTTTTTTCATTAGATGCGGAGAAAACGGCATGGGTATGCACCCATTCAGGGATAAAGTCACTGACATTTTTTTGATAGAAACCACCTTCGCTAATACCATTGGGTGTACGATACAATGACTGCGGTCGATCCTTTAGATAGGGTAAAATGTGGCTTGCCATACTTCGATAGTAGGAGATGACTTCGCCCTTTGTATACTGTTCTTCAGGCCAATACATCTTATCAAGATTTGTTAGCTTTACTCTTTGCTTATTAATGGTGACTTCTGGCTCTACGGTAGGAGATGGCTTGGCTTCAGCTGCTTCATTTTTCTTCATAGAGATCTCATTTTCTTCAGGTTGATGTTCACTTAGGGTAGTTGCACCAGACTTCTGCTTTTGTATATTTTCTGCTTTTTTACCTGCCTTTACGCCCAGAAAAACAGGATGGCGCATAATTCCCTCGTCAGTCCATTCGGAGAATTTCACATCACAGACAATACTAGGTGAAACCCACGTAATAACATCTTTGGCAGTGATACGCTGTGTAAATGGAGATTCTGTTTGTACCAGAGGTTGAAGCAAGTTGTATGTCTCCAGCAAGGTGGTGGCGGTAAATCCAGTACCACAGTTACCAACATGGAGTAGCTCTCCCTTTTCATACACTCCTAGCACTAAAGAGCCAAGATATTTGCGGCTGCCTTTGGGTCGAGTAAAGCCACAGATAATGCACTCCTGTTTAACTATGACTTTAATCTTTTGCCACTCATTGCTTCGTTTACCCTCTTGATAACGGCTAGCGCTTCGTTTGGCAATGATCCCTTCCAGCCCATTTTCCTCTGCTACGGCGAAGAACGCTTTACCAGATTCGGCAATTTCATCAACGTATCTGATAATAGGCTGTGCGAGCAGAAACTGTTTTAGTTTTGCTTTTCTCTCCTGTAAGGGAAGACTGCGTAGGTCCTTGCCCTCTAGATACAAGAGGTCAAACACGAAGTAGGTAAGTTCGCCAACGCCACCTTTGGCATAGTTTTGCAAGAGCTGAAATTTGGACCGCCCGAGTTCGTCCAATATCACAACTTCACCGTCATAAACAGCATCTACGCCCCCTGTCAGCGCTTTTGCAATGGGGTCAAACAGTTGCGTAAAGGAATTGAGATTACGAGAATAAAGCTCAACCTTCCCCTGTTCAACCTCAGCGATGGTGCGATACCCATCGAGCTTAATTTCAAAAATCCAGTCTTTGTGATCAAACACATCCGATACCAGTGTTGCCAGCATAGGTTTAATTTTGTGCGGAAAGGGATCATCGAAGGCCGTTATGTGGAAATCCTCAACAGCATATTCATCCTTCTTTTTTAGTAAAAGCCAACTGTTATCCTGCTTGGACTTCATCTTAATAAGGGCAAACTTCCCCTGTAACTTGTTTCCTTTCAGGACAAATTTCAAGTCACCTTTTGCTAATCCTTGCCTTGTGGATACTACTGTTTCAGCCCGACCCTCGTTATCATACGAATGATACGTGCCTTCATCCCAAATGAATACCGAACCTGCACCATAATTACCCGCTTGTATCGTCCCCTCAAAATCTTTATAGTCATAGGGATGGTCTTCCACCATCATGGCCAGTCTTTTTTGTGAGGGATCGAGTGTAGGGCCTTTGGGAACAGCCCAACTCTTTAACACACCATCAAGCTCTAGACGAAAATCATAATGAAGATGTGATGCATAATGCTTTTGCACAACAAAACGTAACCCCGCGTTAGACTCTTTAATCTCTGCCGCCGGCTCTTTTGTATCTGTAAAATCTCTTTTCTTTTCATACTCATCTAATTTCATTTTGATCACACATTTCTCTTCCGCTTCTTTTTAAGTATCATACTATCGTACATTGACTTCTATTTGTCTGGATTTCGAGCTTACTACATATTGCCTTTTTATGATACCAGTACTGTGGCGAACATATGCGGTGATTTAACTCGCCAGATTTTTTCCGCAATCCAGATCTACATCTAATACAGCTACAAGCGCCAGTAGGCTGGGAGCCTTCTGCACCAACGCACGCAGAATATGCTAGGCGAATAAAAGTTTTCACCTAAAACTGTGGCGAGCTCGTGGTGAAGATGTTACACTAGAGAAGACGTTCTGCATAGCTGGGTTGTGCGGTGATATGGGAGGTTTACCACCGAAAAACAGTTACTGACCATAACAACAGTTTAGAGAGAACACTAGACTATGATTACAAAGGGAGATTATTTATGGAGAGCAAGAAACTTATAGGAAGCTTTTTGGGAATTGTGCTTGTTGGTATTCTCGTGCTGAGCCTAGCAACTTGCTGGTTCACTGTCGATCAATCCGAACAAGCCATTGTCGTAACTTTAGGCAAACCGAATCCAGCCATCGTTTCCGCTGGATTGAATTTTAAATTACCCTATCCCATTCAACAGGTAGAAAAAATGTCAAGGGAAACGTTTAGTTTAACCTTTGGCTATGAAGAGAATGATGCGGGTGACTATACCGTACATGAGCAAGATGCAAAAATGGTCACCGGAGATGAAAATATCATTCTTGCTGATTTAGAGGTTCAGTGGAGAATCACCGATCCGGTAGCATTTCTGTATAATACAGAAAACCCACATACCATCCTCTACAATGCCACTTCAGCTTCATTACGCGGCATCATTGGTAGTGCTACCGTTGATGATGCCCTCACAGATGGCAGAAGTGAAATTATGAATGACGTACGCGAATTACTATCCTCGAAGGTAGAGCTTTATAATATCGGCATCACCATCGTCAATGTTAACCTACAAGACGTGGACTTACCCAATGAAGAGGTTAGTTTAGCGTTTCGTAAAGTAACGGACGCTCGGGAAGAACGAAACACTAAAATTAACGAAGCAAACCGCTACCGTAATGAAAACTTAAATATAGCTAAGGGTGAAAGTGCGGCCATGATTAGTCGCGCAGAAGGTCAACGGATAGCCAGGATTGAGGGTGCTCGTGGAGACGTGGCGAAATTTAATGCCATTTACGCAGAATACGGTAACAACAAGAGTATCACTCGCCAGCGTTTGATCTTAGAGGTCATGGATGAAATTCTGCCCGGTGCACAGATATACATTATGAATGAAGGTTCAGATACTGTAAAATACCTCCCACTCTCAACTGTCAAAGGAGGTAGCCAATAATGTCAGATTTCAAAAAAATCATTGAACAAATAATTGCCATAAGTAAAGGTGGCTCTACTCCCAGAGCAGTAAAAGGCGATGGTGAGCAACCATCCACACAAAAGGTTACACAAGCAAATTTAAAGGATAATAAACCGGCTGTGATTACCATTGCTATAATTATCTTTATAGCCATTTCTTTGTTAAACAGTATCTATATTGTGAAGCCGAATGAATACAAAGTTGTTCGCCAATTCGGAGAAGTGGTGCGGGTGGTAAAGGAAGCAGG
>JANKMV010000066.1:5707-7190 GCA_024650095.1 Bacillota bacterium
GTCTGAATTACAAACTGCCAATTATTCAAAATGTTACCACACTACCACAGCATTTACTCATTTACGATGTAACTCCCGCTGAAATTAATACCTTTGATAAAAAACGGATCATGGTTGATCATTATGCGATCTGGAAAATCACCGATCCGCAGCAAATGATTGAAAGCTTACGCTCGGTCCATGCGGCTGAAAGTCGTTTAGGGGATATCATCTACTCCAATATCCGCACCGAGCTCGGTCGCTTAAATTACGATGAGATCATTAATGAAGAACAATCCTCTCGGGGCAATATTAACGAGTTAGTGCTTAGTGAAGTAAACAGCATCTTAGCGAGTAATGCCAATGGCATCGAACTACTCGACCTTCATATGAAGCGCACCGATTTACCTGCAAGCAATGAGCAGGCTGTTTTTAATCGCATGGTTTCTGAACGTGAAAGTACGGCTCAGGAATATTTATCTCAAGGGGATGCAGAGGCAAATATTATTCGTGCCCAAACAGATAGAGAAGCACAAGAAATGCTAGCCACAGCAGAAGCCGAAGCAAAGATCATCCTCGCGGATGGGGATGGTGAAGCTGCCCGTATTTATAACGAGGCCTATGGGCAAGATCCAGAATTCTTCACCATGTATCGTACGCTAGAATCATATCGCGAAACGTTACAAAACGAACCCGTGATTATTATCCCCATCGATTCACCTTATGCTAAATATTTGTTGGGTGAGTAAAAAAACAAAAAGTAAGTTTAATGATTAACCAGCCTTCGCTACGAACTGAAGGCTGGTTTTTTGTACTGGTAAGGAAATTATATCACTTGCAGCTAGCAAGTGGCTAATGTAACCAGTATTGAAAAGCGCGCGATGAGGGAACCGAGCAAGTGCTACTTTCTTATCCGCCAAATCGATGAGCCGTATTAATACTAAACAGTAAAACCTACCCATTAGGGTAGTTGTTGAATTTATCTGCTGGCGATAAGCTTATAGATAGTATACGTAAGAAAGGTGCTGTACTCTATTGTTGTGTACATCTATGTATGAAGCTCTACAGGGGACCGCATTAAAGTACCCTCATCATGTAGCCTTGGACTACTACGGCACGAGCATTAGCTTTGCCCGCTTAGTGGCGGAAATTCACCACGGGGCCGCAATGTTGTGTAACCAGGGCATAACGAGTGGAGATAGAGTAATTATTTGCTTACCCAATATACCGCAAGCGGTGATTTCCTTCTATGCCCTTAATGCGATGGGGGCTGTGCCCTGCATGGTACATCCGTTATCGACCGCACCTGAACTTGTGGAGTATATAGAGGAGACGCAAAGTAAGTTTCTCATCACACTCGACCTTCTCTACCCTACCTTTACAGACATTCTCGTTAACACCGGAATCGAAAAAACAATCATTGCCCGTGTTAACGAGTATCTTCCTCGCTTTCTATCTGCCCTCTATTTTCTAAAACAAGGGTATAAGTGTCCTGCCATTCAAC
>JANKMV010000066.1:7200-9066 GCA_024650095.1 Bacillota bacterium
GCCAGCAGCAGCAGCACCTGTTTCTTCATAGCCTTTCGTGAAACTTGAAACAGTCTCACATTGAAGCAGGCGAACAGAAAACGTACGTTTTTGCAGCGGACCAGCCGGCCTTGATTCTCTTCAGTGGCGGCACTAGTGGCAAGGCCAAGGGCGTTCTACTTTCCAACTCGAATATGAATGCCCTTGCCAAGGAGGTTATCTCTCAGGTTACACCTGACCCAAATAGTGATTCCATGCTCTGCATCCTCCCCTTTTTCCATGGCTTCGGGCTCGGTATCAGCCTTCATCCCGTGCTGTTGGCAGGGGGATGCTGTATCCTTATCCCTCGTTTTAGCCCCCAAGAATTCGCCACTGCCATTATCAAAAAGAAACCTACCTATATTGCTGGTGTTCCCACTTTATTTGAAGGTTTTCTGCGCAACAAAAAAATACAGAAGATGAATCTCTCTTTTCTAAAAGACGCCTTCTGCGGTGGAGATGTAACACCTCCCACGTTAGTCAGGAGGTTTAATAGCTTTGTGAAATTACATGGCGGTACCGCTACCCTAAGAGAAGGGTATGGTCTTACCGAATGTGTGACAGCTTGCTCCCTCATGCCGGTTTCTAGCTACAAGGAAGGTAGCGTGGGATTGCCATTCTCAACTATCGAGATTAAAACAGTTAACCCGGAAACACTAGAAGAGAAAGCACCGGGATGTAGTGGTGAAATATGTATTAAAGGTCCCACAGTAATGTTAGGGTATCATCAACAGGCAGAAGAGTCAGCACAAGCATTGCGAGTGCATAAAGATGGCACACTGTGGCTCCATACAGGTGACCTAGGTTATCTTGATGAAGATGGCTTTTTATTCTTCCAGCAACGGTTAAAGCGTATTATAAAAAGTTCTGGCTATACTGTGTATCCAACGCAAGTTGAAGTAGTACTAAACAGTCACCCCATGGTAGAGGAATCTTGTGTAATTGGGGTTCCCTGCCCTTATAAGATACAAAAACTCAAGGCCTTTATTGTCCTTCGGCAAACAGTTTCTTCAGAGAAAGAAATGGCTACAGAAATAAAAAATTATGTGACACAG
This sequence comes from Bacillota bacterium, assembly GCA_024650095.1. Taxonomy (GTDB): domain Bacteria; phylum Bacillota; class Dethiobacteria; order Dethiobacterales; family Dethiobacteraceae; genus JANKMV01. The sequence goes on from JANKMV010000066.1 coordinate 8,274, forward strand.
AACCTAATAAAATGGTCGGTTCCCGCGGAGATTGAGTTTTGCGCTAGTCTGCCCAGAACTAAGGTCGGGAAAATAGCACATTTAGTCCTCGAAAGGCAAGAAAAAGAAAAAAGCCAAGCCGGCTAATGGTCTCGTTTCCGCATGACCATTTTAAGGTAAACAAGCTTGCCTGAGACAAATTGATTGTAGATATGTGTTCCTTCCAAACCAGAAAAATGGTAGAAGATTTGACGGGCAATTTTTGGTACATGTGCGTCTATTAATGCTTTGTTATATGCTCCTTGAAACTTCATGGCATTGAGGACCGATGATGTAATCACTGTTTCTTCGACAAGTTCAAATCCTGCACCAAGAATAGTCGCTTTTAGTTCTTGCAAACGAGTCGCTTGACGATGATCGGCCCATAACAGCTGTCCTCCAGGTTTTAATACGCGCCACACTTCGGCGAGAAATCTGTCCATCCTGCCATAACAGTGGGATGATTCCACGTTGATTACCGTGTCAAATTGGCTATCTTGACACGGTAAGTTCTCCGCATCCCCCACCTGATAGTGTAACCCTGTTATTTGATAATGCTGCTGGCAAAACTCAATCGCTTTTTCAGAATAATCAATACCCGTAAGGGAATGAGGTTGCAAGTACCGCTTCATAAAGGAGGCTCCCCCACCTCGTCCACACCCAACTTCCAGCACATCTTGACCATGCAAATTGACAGATTGACAAACATGGTAATACAACTGTAGTGAACTCCGGTTGGCTTGGTCTTCTGCTTCGAGCATAAGTGGGTGTACCT
>JANKMV010000067.1 GCA_024650095.1 Bacillota bacterium
AGGAGAATACGAAGGCAGAAGTGTTCTAGATCATTAAAATCTAAAAGTCCTGCTTCTTTTTTGGCGTGAGCATAGCGATTAGCAAATTGATTTACTACTGTGACTAACGCATTCATAAGTGGGGCTAGTGCCTCTATCTCTTCCACATACTCTTGCGTGGAGCGGGTGAAATAGGTGGTGCCACTTTTGTTTAAGAGATTTTTTCCCAGATCACGTAGTCCTTTAATCCGTTCCTTGATTGTTTCATCCACATCTTTGGCCGCGGGTAAACGGTCAAACGCAATACCTAACCACGCTTGGCGCAATGTTTGCCAAGAATCGTCTAGCAAAGCGAGTAAGCGTTGTACTTGGCTCAGCTCTTTTTCTAAAACAGGCTCATATACTATAGGTGCATTGGGCAGACCACAAAGCACGATGGCTTCCTGCAGGGAAGCGTCGGCTTGCTCTAGAGTAAGCCGAAGTTCTGCTCGCAAGGGACTAAGCCAGGGTTGCAATACGTCTTCTGCGTCTTCACCTTCGGCCAAGACAAAGGAACTTGCTGCCTCTTCAAGCCATTGTTGTGGCCAAGGATTGCTCCAGCAATAGCGATAGAGCTGTAGGATGAGGCGCGCTAAGCCCTCATCACTGGTTTTACCACCGTAACGAGCAGCAAGTGCGAGAAAGGCGTCCTCTTCATCTGCAAATGATTGTTCCAAAACGTCCTCTAGAATCTCTTGCCGTAGCATGGTTGCCTCTAGTTCATCGGCGACACGGAACGAAGGGTCTAGCTCCAATAGATAAAAATAACGATGAATGACTTCTAAACAAAAAGAATGAAGTGTTGAAATGGATGCACCGTTAAGTAGGGATAGCTGCTTGGCCAATTCAACACGTTTTGACGTAGCAATTTCATTTTCTAGCGCAGCGCCAATGCGTTCTCGCATTTCAGCCGCTGCCGCTTCGGTAAAGGTCACCACCAACAGCTTATCAATATCTAATGGCTGCTCTAGCTGGCACACAAAGCCAATAATGCGCTCCACTAAAACTGCAGTTTTACCTGCGCCTGCAGCTGCAGAGACCAGCAAGTTACACCCGTTCGTTTCAATCGCGGCAAGCTGTTCTTGGGTCCACTGGTTAGCCATGATGAGTCCCTCCTTCCTGCTGTGCTGCGATGGATTGTAAGACCTGCTCCGATGAAAATTGGGAAAGATGGCGATATTGATTGCCCTCAACCGTCACATCAAAACAACAAAGAGGGGTAAAGGGACAATAAGTGCATGCGCGTCGTCCATCCGGCTTTTTATACGGTGTTACCTCTACACTACCCTGGAGAATACGCGAGGCAAGCTTGCTCATTTTATCGTTTAAATACTGGCGAAGTTGCTGCATTTGTTCGTGATTCGCTACACGGGAAGCTTTGGTAAAGCTACCATCCTTTTTAATTGCGGCATGTACCAACTTGGCGCCACCCATCAGTGCAAGCACATCACGATCAGCCACCATCAGTCCATCTAATTTAGGAATATCTGTTAACTCTGTTGTTTCTGGTTTAGGATTGGCTACCCGCTCATAGGGGCGATATATGCCAAAATATAATGCACCTGCGCACATACCATCTTTACGGCTAAAATACGCCATATTGTCATTGATAACATTGAGATATGCCATCAATTGCAGGGATAAGCCATGCCAAAGATCGGATAGTTTTAATGTTGTGGGACTACTTTTATAATCAATAATGCGGTAGTAGATTTGTTGCTCCACTTCCGCTACGTCAACGCGGTCAATCTGACCGTGTAAGAGTATGGTGGTATCACGCGACGTCAACTGCCAAGGGGGCAAGCCTCTACCACCAAAGGATAGCTCCACGGCAACGGGGTGAAACTGGCTTTGCTGGGCATGGATCGTTAAGGTTCGAATTGCTTGGGCCAGCGTTTCTTTTAAACGCGTAGCGAGAAAGCGCAAACGGGCACTTGAGAGGAGTATTTCCCGGTGTAGCTGCGGGACCAATTCATCTACCACAGCATCCATGCGCGTAACAGCTTCCTCTAGCGTCAAATTGGACCACGTAATCTCTTCCTCGAGTAGTTGCTCCACAAACGTGCGCAGGGCGGCATGAAAAAACATCCCCATATCGGGCGCTTCCACACTAAAGGCTTGTTGTTCTACCAAACGCAGTCCATAATGGGCAAAATGGGCAAAGGGACATTGCGCAAACTTCTCTAAACGCGAGACGCTACTGCGCAAGTTTTTCCCGAAAAAGGCTTCTACGGTGGCGGGTTGCAATGGAGGAATATAATTATTATACGTTAAAGCTGGCCAAAGCGTCTTCATACTGGTGAAAGTTGCGTGGTTTGCCAGCGCTTCATTATAAACCGTCGCCCAGAAAGGAGAAAACGTCCCCCCACCCACCACATGACCCGCTTGTTGTAAGAGAACAGCGGCAATTTTCTGTGGTTCTGCCACAGCATGGTAATCTTCTACTGCTTCCGGTGTATTGCCAAAGAAAAAGACTTCATTATGGGCAAAAAGCTCACGCACGCGATTAAATAGTGATGATGGCCGTTTTGCTTTTCCTTCATCATCCGCCAAAGGACAACTTACCCACAAATACTCGCTACTTCTGGTGAGGGCAATATACGATAAATATTGCTCATGAAATAAACGTTGTCGACGTGTTACTGCCAGTTCAACACCAGCTTGACCTAATGATTCCCTTTCTTCGTCTGCAAAGAGACCTTCCTCTTGCAAGCGTGCAGGAAAATCTCCCTCGCTTAGACCCAAGACGTAAGTAGCCAAGAGTCGAGGGTGACGTGAACGCTCCACATTACCAATAACCACACGATCCGTCGTGGCAGGAACCAGACCTAACGTCAAGCTCTCCAAGCCGGACAGAAAAACCTGCATAAACTCTGGTAATGTCATGGGCTGGTCACCAAGAATGGCCACAGTCTGTTCCAACAGTTCCACCACACCTTGCCAAACCTGCCGATGTTCTTGCGAGGAGTTCACTAACCCCTCCGCCTCAGCCGCTTGAGACCACTGTTGCAAGGTCGTGCTCACATCCACCCGCTCCAACAGTTCCCATAATTGTTGACAGCACGCGGCTGCCTTTATTTTTCGCCCACCACCTAGAGCTTGTGCGAAGGGTGCAAATAATTGCTTAAAACAGTTCCGCGCATCAGTAAGCACGTTATCATTTTCATTGTCGTATGAGCGCTCTTCGTCTTCTTCGGCAAGTGCTAGTTGCAAACGATACAGCCACGGTTCATCATCTAGCCAGCGACTTCCGCGAATACCGTGCAGACGAACATAGTTTTCCACCTGATCCACGGCCTCGCGCGTAAGCGGGAAAAAGTCTGTCTTCAATAGTTGTATCACCGGTTGTGCACTAAAATGACTGACCACCGTTTCCAACGCAGAACGTAGAAACTCAACTAAGGGATGATGTGCGGCCAATCGACGTTCATCCACATAAAACGGAATATCATAATCTAAAAAAATGGCCGAAACTACATCATGATAGGTGGAAAAGTTACGTAAAATAATGCCAATATCACGATAACGCCAACCCTTCTCTCGCACTAGGTGCAAAATATCGCGTGCAACTGCCTCCACCTCGGCACGATTACCGGCTGTGGTGACAAGCTTCAAATCAGATGTTTTGGCCGTATAGGGTCTGACGGGAAAGATTGCCAAGTTCTCTTCTAGATGGGTTAGGGCAGGGCTATCTGTAAATCGAGTTGGCTGTATAGTTTGTGGTAGCACGAGCGGTGGCAATGCCTTAACAGCCGTTTCTCCCGCCAAGCGACGTAGCCGCCAATAGGTATCTTGCGTAGGATGAAATAAATCTTCCTCGCGCGGCCGCTGTACAGTATGAGGGTCCAAGCAAAGGGCTATTTCTGTATGGGCGACCGAAGAAAAGAGCGCGCTCAAAACTGCAAACTCTTGGGGTGTAAAACCGGCAAAACCATCCACCCAAACTCTTGTTTCCGCAGGCAACCAGCCGGCGGACACTGCAGTGGCCAGTTGGGTTAGCGTATCTTCAGGATCGGTATATTGATCCTGGGTATAGTCATGGTAGGCGGCGTAGATAGTGGCAAGATCCTGTAGCTTACCACGCAAAGCGGGCGGACAATCTGTGCTGGAAGCGAGTGTCGCTAAACTTTCTGTCGTCACCTGATAGTGTTTAAACTCGCGTAACTGTGAGGCTAACTGCTCACAAAAACGGGGTTGTCGCGCAGCCCGCTCAAATACGGTAAATACGGGTGTTTGCTCTTGTAGCAGTCTTCGTAACAATAATTGGCGGCCTAATTCTGTGATAACGGGTCGCTGACTCCCACTAGATTGTAAAAAACGATCTGCGAGGCGACGGAACGACAAGACCTGTGCACGAAAAGTCCCCCCCCCACACAGCTGGGCCAATTCCTTTTCCATTTCAAAGGATGCTTGCTCGGGAACTAACAAAATTAAGGGTGCACCCATGGGTTTTTCTTTACTCATTTGTGCAATGGTCTCAAGACAGGTAAACGTCTTACCACTACCTGCTCGACCAAGCATAAAGCGAACGGACATAATAATCTCTCCAGTTTCTTTAACCATAGTGATATACTACGTTTGATTCGCCCTTTGAGGGTGCAATTCCTTTTACAAGTCAGGCAACACTTCCCTTTTGCCACTAGATGTATTACAATAGAGAACAATACTTTTACATAGTACGAGGAGGTAACCACATGTATAAAATTGCCGTATTGCCCGGCGACGGGACAGGCCCCGAAGTCGTCCGGGAAGGACTAAAGGTTCTTGATGCTGTTAGCGATGCCAACGGGTTAAAACTGGACTACACACAGTATGACCTAGGTGGTGAACGCTATCTGCGCACAGGAGAAGTATTACCTGATAGTGTATTAGAGGAGCTTCGCCAATTTGATGCCATATATTTAGGTGCCATTGGTCATCCTGATGTTAAACCAGGCATTTTGGAAAAAGGCTTATTGCTCCGTTTGCGCTTTGAGTTAGACCTTTATATTAACCTGCGTCCGGTGAAGCTGTACCCGGGTGTGGAGACACCGCTCAAAGATAAAGGACCCAAGGAAATTGATTTCGTCGTGGTACGAGAGAATACAGAGGGTCAGTACGCAGGTGCTGGCGGCATTCTCCGTAAGGGTACTAAGCATGAAATTGCCATTCAAGAATCTGTATGTACTCGCATGGGTGTGGAGCGTTGCCTACGCTATGCCTTTGAATATACGAGAAGACGAAATATGGGTAATAAGTTAACGTTGTGTGGCAAAACCAATGTACTCACCTATGTTTTTGACTTATGGGAGCGTGCCTTTCATGAAATTGGCAAACAAGATTATGCTGATATTACGCGTGATTACGCCCATGTTGATGCCACAGTGATGTGGATGGTGAAAAACCCTGAATGGTTTGATGTTATTGTTACAGAAAATATGTTCGGCGACATCATAACAGATTTGGGCGCCATGATCCAAGGTGGTATGGGCATCGCCGCTGGAGGTAACATTAATCCTGAGGGAGTCTCTATGTTCGAACCCATTGGCGGTTCTGCTCCTAAATACACCGGTCAAAACGTTGTTAATCCATTAGCAGCCATCGGCGCCGCCGCCATGATGCTAGACACACTGGGTGAAACGGCGTGTGCCAGACGAATTGAAAAATCCATCATGCACGTTTGTGCCACACATATGAAAAGTCAAGCTGCCGGCAAAATGGGTTATTCCACCCAAGAAGTTGGCGATTTAGTCATAAAAAATCTTTAACTAAAGCAGAGGGACAGCCTGACTATCCCTCAATTTATATCTACCAATGCACCCCTTCCAGTTTGACGACGTACTATGGTATGTCTCAAATTTTACTGTGAAGGGGATTTTTTGTATGACGGCAAAAGAACATATTTGGCAGCAACCAGCTAACGTCACTATAGATGCAGCTCTAGCGCGACCAATCCACAAAAAGTGGCTCGATGATAAAATTATTGGCATCGGTTCAGTACAAGGAAGTATCGAGGCTGACGTGGGGCAAACAGTACAAAAAAGTGGTCGTTCCACAGGACTGACACGGGGTCAGATTACCGTGGTCGGTACCACTGTTACCGTTGCTTATGGTATGGGACGATCTGCTCGTTTCACCAATCAAATTGTTACTACCAAAATGGGAGCTCCGGGAGACAGCGGCTCTCTTCTATTAGATCTTGCTAATCGTGCCGTGGGCTTACTGTTTGCTGGTGGGTCACAAGCGACCCTCTTCCATCCCATAGGTGATGTGTTAGGGCAGCTAAAGATTAGGCTAAAACAAAATTGGCAAGAAGATTCAGCACCTTTTCCTTCATTAGCCCGTGGATATCGAAGCTTACAAGAAATCTGTAAAGAAAAATCATGTGAGTTATTGCAGCTACCCAATGTTGTGGGTGTGGGTATTGGCCACAAACAAAGCCATGGCTTTAATCTTGGTGAACTGTGCCTAACCGTTTTAGTGACAGCCAAAGTACCCAAAGCGGCTCTAACTCCGGGTGAATTGGTGCCCCTAAAAATAGGGGGCATTATTACAGACGTGATTGAAACTGGCATTTTAACCGCTGATGCAGGCGAATCGTGGTATGGAGAGCGCCAGGAGCGTAGGGCGAAAGAGCGCCCAGCTCGCCCCGGTTTGAGCATTGCCCATTACAATGTTTCCGCTGGCACATTGGGTGCCGTGGTATATGATGCAAGCTCCAAGGAACCTTTAATTCTTTCTAACAATCATGTATTAGCCAATGCAACCAACGGTGAAGATGGTTTAAGTGCCCTTGGCGATGCAATCCTCCAACCTGGGCGTTCTGATGGAGGGCATGAGGAAAAGGATATCATTGCAAGGTTGCTACGTTTTCACCCCCTGCAGTTCACCTAATAAAAAATAACATAACCTTCACGCCATAAAAGTAAAGCGGCCTCGCTCATGTGAGGTCGCCTTACTTTTATATATTTGGCTGAGTGGGGGTATCAGAGGGCAACGTTAGCGGGATCTGATCAGGCAGGGGGCTGACAAAAGCGAACGCAGGATAGCCGCTCAGTGCGTTATGGTCTCCACAATAGCCTGCTGCTTGATTAAAATCGTATTCTGTTTGCAAAGATAAACGACTCTGCTCCAATAATGTCTCACTTGTCCACTTGCCACCATCTTGCGCAGAGAGTAGGGCGGCCATGGTGGTCCAGGCCTTTGGCTGCGTGAGAAAGGTTGCTGCAGAATATAAACATACTCCCACAGTATCAAGCATTTGGTTTGTTATTAGAGGAAGGCCACCTGCTATATCGTCCTTTTGCACAAGTTGATAAAGCTGATTACATTCTTTTTCATTTTGCAATGTAGTCGTTACGCAAAACCCCGTATCTTCTCGCTCAAAAGAAAATACGCCTTCTCTTCCGTCAGGTGTATATTTGTTCCTCTGGGCAGGAGAACCTTGTACGCCCAAGGCAGTCGCGGTAAATTGACTCCCTTGCCCCAAAATGTGGCCCAGAGAGGTTCCCTCTCTCACTTCCTGCAACAACGTATAAGCTCTCTGACCATCTGCCCAGCCAATCACATCAGCGTCCATAAAGATCCCCAGTGCCGCTGCCACTTCAAATGTATCAACGCCTATATCATTGGCTGTATCATTTAGGCGAGCAAGTTCTTGCCAATCGTCAATGCCACAGCACTCACGAAAGGCCTTTGCCGTGCCAGGCTTGATGGGTGCAACCTGCCGCTGCAAGGTGCTATCCATCGCGTGTGTTGTCACACAACCGGGCAAACAGCGCTCGTGCAGGACCTTTTCCGCTTCGCCTAGCGGCTGTGTCATGGTGTCCTGCAGCAAGGCGTTAAATGTAGTGAGAGCCGCCGCAAAACTTTCTTCATCCTCGATTTGCGAAGTGGGTTCACTGGTGTTTTTAACCACGATGGCCTTTATTCTTTTCGAACCCATCACTGCACCAAGGCCACCCCGACCACAGATACGACTAGCTTGTCCATCCACATCCACATTGTTGATCGTGGCTGCGGTCATCAACATTTCGCCCGCAGGACCAATGCAAGCCACCGCCACATCATGGCCATATTGACGTTGCAGTACGGCTGCCGTCTCATAGGTCCCCTTACCTGCAAGCTCAGGGGCCGGTACTAATTGCGCTTTATCCTGTTCAAGGAGCAGGATACATAGTTCTTCTCCTACGGGTATACCTTCAACGATGATTGCTCCTATACCTAAGGCACTTAGCTGTGTCGCTGTTATACCTCCACCGTTAGAAGCGGTGATACCTTGCGTCAATGGGCTTTTAGCGCCCATGGAAATGCGTCCCGCAGACGATGCCGTTGCACTCGCTAGCAAGCCTGGAGCAATGATAAGTTTGTTGTCTGCACCGAGGGGATAACATAAGGGTTTTACTTCATCATGACAAATTTGCGACGTTAGGGAACGACCCCCCAATAGTTGATATTGGACTGGTAGCTTACTCGTTGCCACCGTCTGCGTCGTCATATTTACCCGCACACATAAGGACATGCTTTCCACCACTTTCTGTATTTTCTTTTTATAGATTAACCTATCTTGAGAAAGCTATGAATTGGTACTAGACTAGACACATGCACGTCACTCTATCTTAGCCATTATGTCCCTTGCAATTTTAGCGAAACATCGAATGCGTATGGTTAGGCTTGCCATACCTAAACGAGTAAACGTTAATGTAATGTAACGCAACAAAATATGGCAATAATTATACTTGCATTTTCTCAATATACCTTTTATAATTGACTATATGTTGATTACACATAGATGTGAGGTGACACTATTGAAACAGCGACGAAAAGCAAAAACACAAACGAACATCATGCCTTGCCCTCAAGGTAAAATTGAACGTTTTATTGAACCGTGTTTGTTATTATTATTGGCAGAAAAATCCCC
>JANKMV010000068.1 GCA_024650095.1 Bacillota bacterium
ATTCAAAAGAAAACAGATCGGCAGTATTCGGCAGAGAGGATCATTGAGTGCCTAAACAAAATCGCCTGCTCCAACGAGCAGGACAACCTCTACCTATTCGATTACAGAAGTGAAATCTCCGATACCATCGGCAACGTTTTCGGTATCGACTTTACTAAAAAAAGGCTTCGTCTTAGTGAGATAAAAAATATTTTAGCAAAAAGCAAAAAATAATGCCTGTCCCCTACATATTTCTGCAAAAACACAGACGCCGCGAGCCCTTTATTTTCAAGGGCTGCGGCCTCTTTTTATCTTATTTTGCTGTCAAAGTCAGGATTCTACCGTAAAGGCGTCCTAAAAACAATATCCTCCGTAGATATAGCAGTGTTCGTTTTTTAACGCTGTACGATAAAAAAGTAACATTTTACAGGAAAAACCGCCCCTACGGAGCGGTTTTCCTAACTCAATGAACTTGAGGGACCGTTCGTTTTGCGAAGTCTGCATATGCTTCCATACCATGTTCACCGACATCGAGTCCTTCCTCTTCCTCCGCGGCCGAAACACGAAGTCCGACGATGGTAGCGATGGCTTTAAAGAGAATAAAGGTCGTGGTTAACGTCCAGGCGGCTACAGCCAAGACACCTAATGCCTGTGCGCCAAGCAATGCAACTCCGCCACCATAAAACAGACCACCATCTGTAGCAAAGAAACCAACCATGATGGTACCAAAAGCACCACACACACCATGTACCGCTACCGCACCAACAGGATCATCAATGTGCAATATTTTCTCCACAAACTCCACAGCTAAGATGATGAGCACCCCGGAGGCAGCGCCAATTGCTAATGCCCCTATATAGTCTACAGCGGCAGTACCAGCAGTAATGCCTACTAAACCAGCCAGCGCACCATTTAAAGTAAAGCTGACATCAGGCTTGCCGTAACGAATCCAAGAGAAAGTCATGGCAAGAACCGCGCCGGCGGCGGCTGATAGGTTTGTTGTCATAGCAATATGGGCAATAGATAGATCCATGCCAGAAAGAGTGCTACCTGGGTTAAAGCCGAACCACCCAAACCAAAGAATGAAAACACCTAACGCTCCAATGGTTATATTATGACCAGGAATGGCATTGGGTTTACCATCACTACTAAACTTTCCCATGCGTGGCCCCAGAATAGCGGCACCCATGAGGGCAGACCAACCACCGACTGAATGCACCACCGTAGACCCGGCAAAATCAACAAAATTCAACTGACTTAACCAACCGCCACCCCAGATCCAGTGACCAACAACAGGATAAATAACAGCTGTAATGACAGCAGAATAGATTAGATACGAAGAAAACTTGGTTCGTTCTGCCATGGCACCGGAGACAATGGTAGCCGCCGTGGCAGCAAAGACCGTTTGGAAAATAATGAAAGCAGCGAGAGGAATATCTAATCCCAAGTGTGAAAAGGTATCTTTAATAAAGAATCCCGAGCTACCGATGATGCCACTCTTGGAAATACCAAACATAAAGGCAAAGCCTATAGCCCAATAGATAATGCTACCCAAAGCAAAATCCATCATGTTCTTCATAATAATGTTACCTGCATTTTTGGCTCTTGTAAATCCCGCTTCCACCATGGCAAAACCTGCCTGCATAAAAAACACTAAAAACGCTGCCAATAAAACCCACATAGTATCAATAGCTGTTTCAATCATTTATCTTTCCTCCTCGAATTTTTATGGCATTAAAAAGCGAAGGCGCTGCGTTACTGCAAGCGCCTTCGCTCTCATGAGGACCACCATGTCCTACTATTCGTTTATCTATAATGAAATTGAACCTCGTTCTCCCGTTCGAATACGAATGGCATCTTCAACATTTTGAATAAATATTTTTCCATCACCAATTTCTCCTGTTTTCGCTTCCATAATAATAGCGGCAATGATATCCTCGACCACTTCGTCTGGCACCACGAGTTCCAGTTTTACCTTAGGCAAAAGATTGACTTCATATAAGTTACCCCTGTATTGCGCGGTACTCCCTTTTTGTAATCCGCAACCATTGACATATGTTACCGTCATACCCTTAATCCCGTCACGACCCAACCTTTCCTTCACAACTTCCAACTTGGCTGGCCTAATAATACAAGTTATTTTTTTCATTTCTCACACTCCCAAAGTATTTGCTATATCCTGAAGCTATTTTCAGCTCCACAAACAATATCTAAGTCTAACCAGTACAAGGAAGGCACAATTAATCAATTCCATCGGCTGTGCCTTCCAGTACTGGTTACATTAGCCGCTTGCTAATTGCAAGCGATATCTAAGTCTAACCAGTAATAAAAAAGACGCTGCAAGCGAAAGTACTAACTTTCAGCTGCAGCGCCAGGGAGGACGTCAATGTCCAATTATATTACGATAATGGTTGTGTACTACTTGCTAAAATTTCGATAAATATTGATCTAATTCCCATTGGTGAACAGTCATATTGTAATTCTGATATTCAATGCGTTTTGCTTCAACAAAGCGCTGATAAAGATGGGAACCGAGTGCATCTTGTATGACCGTGTCCTGCTCTAGATTTTCCAGCGCTTCCTTTAAAGAGCCCGGCAGACTCCCAATGCCCATGTCAATGCGCTCTTTTTCGGTTAACTGATAAATGTTGCAATCCACAGAATCAGGCGGTTGCATTTCATTCTTGATACCATCTAACCCAGCCTTTAACATAACTGCCAGTGCAAGGTAAGGATTAGCCGACGGATCTGGTGAACGGACTTCTACTCTGGTACTCACACCGCGCCGTGCTGGAATGCGGATCAGAGGAGAGCGGTTTTTTTCGGACCAAGCTAGATAAACAGGGGCTTCATAACCGGGAACTAGTCGCTTATACGAATTCACTGTGGGATTGGTAATCGCCGTGAACGCAGGCGCGTGCTTGAGGATGCCGCCGATATATTGATAGGTTGACTGACTCAGTTGTCGTGCGTCGTTTGGATCAAAAAATTCATTCTTACCATCTTTAAAGAGAGATTGGTTCAGGTGCATCCCAGAGCCGTTGATACCAAAGATGGGTTTTGGCATAAAAGACGCATGCAATCCATGGCGCTGCGCAATGCTCCGTACCACGAATTTAAAAGTAACCAGTTTATCTGCCGTCGCTAGCGCTTCATCATATTTGAAATCAATTTCATGTTGACCTTGTGCAACCTCATGATGGGACGCTTCAATTTCGAAACCCATTTCCTGCAGTGTCATTACCATGTCACGACGTGCATTTTCACCATGATCCACCGGGGATAAATCAAAATAACCGCCATTGTCATGGGTGATGGTAGTGGCCCGACCCGCTTCATCCGTGTGGAAAAGAAAGAATTCTGCTTCTGGTCCTACATTAAAGGTATAACCCATGGCTTTGGCTTCTTCCAGTACTTTTTGTAGTTGACAACGAGGACATCCTACAAATGGCTCCTGATCGGGCGTATAAACATCGCAGATCAAGCGAGCCACACTACCATCCCGCGGGCGCCAAGGAAAGACGGTAAATGTATTTAAGTCAGGTCTTAAATACTGATCTGATTCCTCAATGCGGACAAAACCCTCAATGGAAGAACCATCAAACATAATCTCCCCATCTAGTGCCTTGCCTAGTTGATCCACGGGGATAGCTACATTCTTTAACACGCCGAACATATCGGTGAACTGTAGGCGGATAAACGTAACGTTTTCTTCTTTTGCCAGCTTCAACACATCTTGTTTAGTTAAACCCATTTTTCTTCACTCCTACTCATTTATTTTTGTAAACCAAAAAACGCCCCAGGGCGAAATAGTTTTTCTCCCGAGGGCGCCATTGCCCATTATTAGTATTTTGTTGTATTATTGGAATTCATGTGCGGTGATAACCGCTTCAGCTATGCGCTTTAGGGACACTCGCTTATTCATACTTTGTTGTTGGATGCGTCGATATGCTTCTGGTTCTGACACACCCAAGGTTTCCATTAAGATCCCCTTTGCTCGCTCCACTAGTTTCCGTGTTTCCAGTGTATTTTTCATCTTCGCCAATTCGTCCGCCATCTTCTGTAGTCGATTTTGTCCAGCGGCTGCAAATTCAACTGCGGTTACTAACGTTGCCTCGGTCACCGGTTTTAGAATGAAGCCGGAAACCAATTTACCTTGCTGTTCCCTGCGAGAGTGGGAGCCAATTAGCACGATTCCAATCTGGCCATCATCCTCTAGCATTTTAACGATTGACAATCCTGGAGCCGAATCAATATCGATTACAGCAACATCGGGCTGTAGCGACTGAATGAGGCGTAGGGTACCGGCTCCATTGTCAGTTTCACCAATGACGAGTTTACCTGTCTTGGTTAATATGGAGCTAATGTTGCTACGGGCACCAGCTGTGCTGGCGCTAACGACGACTCGCATGTCACTCATAGGCACCCCCCTATAATAAAGACGCCAGTAATATAACAGAGTATTGCTCCATTAATTGGCGTCACTGCCTGGCACTTCATCGTACCCATCTCTTCTTTTCTTACTCATAGTATATGACATGGTGGAGAAAAAAGCAATACTTTTGGAAATGATTTTCGTATTGTGGAAGATATTTTTTACGTGTGAGTATATAAGTTACCATAGGGTCGACTTCCCTGTGGTGAGAGTTTAGTAAACGTCGCATTCTTTGCCTCGTAATCTTGTTGTCCAAAATACGTTTCATAGCGCGCACAGATAGTAGCTAGAAACTCCAACTCTTCGTCAGACGGTGTGGATTTTTGCACTTCACGTCCGAGCTTGTAGTTCGCTACTTCACCGCGGATGTACATAACACCAGCATGCATACCTGTACCGCAATAGTTACCCACAGGATCAACAGCGTCAGGGGCTCCTAGCACTACAATGATTCCCCCAGCCATGTATTCACCAAGAAAATCGCCTGTTTTACCACCGACGACAATTAGCGGAACCTGTGCTTGATATTCTTTCATATGAATTCCCACACGATAACCCACATTACCACGAATAAACACTTCGCCGCCCCTCATTGCATAGCCCAACGTATCACCGGCATCTCCATGGATGATAATGGTGCCACCATTCATGGTATTGGCCACTGCATCCTGCGCGTTTCCCTTTACCACGACTTCGGGTCCATCCATGAATGCTGCTAAATCATTACCGGGGATCCCCTCAATGGTTAAGCGGTAACGTCCCCGAATGGCGTCCGCAATATATCGTTGGCCGTTCACATTTTTAAGCACAAGTTCGTGCGCTCCATCTTGTAATACTTGCCGAATTCTTTTGTTTAAATGCATGTAATAGACGCCTCGAGCATCAATGGTAACCATATTTGTGCGCTCCTTTCTTACTCTCACCCCTATATTTTGTGAGTTTCTAGGATAACTGTCGCTGACGTACATTGATTGGTAGATGTGCATAACTAAAAGTTCCATCAATGAGGCTCGCTTTAAAGGACGAAACATCGACGTTTTCTCGAATTAGCCAGGTTAAAATACCCGCTCTGTCTACTTGGTTGACTAAAATATATCCCCGTAGCCGTTGGTCTCTAAACACTAGTTTACGGTAGCAACCACTCGCCTTCTCCTCTACGACGTGAATTTCATCACCGTCTTCTCCATGTAGAAGACCTGCACTAATAATGGGCAAACCCAAGAAACTGACAGCATTCATACCCATACCTCGATATGCAGCGTGATCCCCCGCCATGTTGCGTCCAGCGACTTCCCCTTGAGCATAGGCAACCGGTAGAATGGGAATCACGCGTCGTTGACCCGTTACACAATCATACCCCTGGGCCACATCGCCCGCCGCAAAAACATCCGCAACAGAGGTTCGTAGCTGCTCATCAACGAGGATACCATGGTCCACTTGCATGGATGTTGCGCTAACGATTTCCTTGTTAGCTACAATACCCATGGCACTGACCACAAAATCACAGGGGAGCGTACTCCCATCAGCTAGCATTACAGCTTCGGCTGCTTCTTTGCCCATAACTTCCTTCACTTCTTGCCCCACGGCCAAGGTTACACCGGCGTTGCGCAAATGTGCTACCAACATATCGGCCGCAGCCGGATCAAGAAACGTACGCAAGATACGACTGCGGACAACGACTGTAGTCTTGATCTTTTTAGCCACCAGCGCTTCGGCTGCTTTCAGTGCCGTTAGGCCTGCGCCAAGCACCACCGCCTGCATATGGGGACGAAGATACTTTTGCAACAATTGGGCATCTGTGAGCGTATAAAAGGGAAAAACATTCTGCAAATCCATCCCCGCTATTTTGACTTCAGAGCTACGGCTACCGGTGGCGATTAGTAATCTATCGTAGTCCACCTGCTTACCATCGTCGAGATAAATACGCTTATGATCACTATCCACTCGTGTTACCTTGATCCCCAACATGGGCATCACTTTGTTCACTGTATAAAAATTATCCGGTCGATATGCTAAACGCTCTTTACTGACTTTACCGGACAAAAGATAAGAAATAAGTGGACGCGCATACGTGTGATGGGGTTCTTGGGCGATAATCGTAATAGAGCTCTCCTGATCCCGCATACGGATTCCCTCCACAGCCCCCACAGCAGCGGCGGAATTACCGATGATCACATACTTCATCCCATATCTCCCTCCTCCGTCACATCTTCAAAGACAAGTGCTTCATTGGGGCAATGGATCACACATTGTGGGTTGTCGCCACACAAATCACACTTGACCGCAAGCTTACTATGTGTGCCCTCCCGCACGATGGCGCCATACGGGCAAGCGGCAATACAGGTCCAACAAGCAACACATCGTTCTGGATCATTAAAAACCATGCCACTCTGCGGATCTTTCTTCATTGAGCCTGTAATGCACGCACGAACGCAGTGCGCCTCCGTACATTGCCTACACGGTAGGGCAAAACAAGTTTCACCCGCTTCTTCGATCACAATTCGTGGCTTGGGTCGCGTTGCTTCATGTTTAAAGGTACGGATTAAGTCATATTTATAGGTACTATGTGCCGCAATGCAATGAATTTCACACAAACGGCAACCGATACAATACTGCTCTTTTATACGAATACGCTTCATCGTGACACCCCCTTATTCACCTGCTGCTTTAATACCCAAAATGCGTAATTCGCTATCGGTCATACCGACACCACGCAACATCAACCGATTTCCACGCAAGCTCTCTAGCGCATTGATACCCATACCCCCGAGCATTTCTTTAATTTCGTGCTTCCACGCACGCAACAAATTAGCCGCGCGTCGGGCACCCACTTCTGGATTTAGCCGTTTAACGAGAGTTGGTGTTTGCGTGGCAATACCCCAATTGCACTTTCCCGTATAACACTTTTGACAGACATGGCAACCTAAGGCAATTAACGCCGCCGTACCAATATACACAGCGTCAGCACCGAGGGCAATGGCTTTTACCACATCCGCACTATGACGTATACCACCACCCACGACCAAGGATATCTCCTGGCGGATGCCTTCCTCGCGTAAACGTGTATCCACGGCCGCCAGTGCTAATTCGATGGGTAGACCCACATGGTCCCGAGTACGAAGTGGCGTAGCCCCTGTGCCACCCCGATATCCGTCAATGGCAATGATATCTGCGCCCGCCCTGGCGATGCCGGACGCAATGGCCGCCACATTGTGCACGGCTGCTATTTTAACACTGATGGGCTTCATGTACTCCGTGGCTTCTTTGAGGGAATAAATCAGTTGGGCTAAATCTTCAATGGAATAGATATCATGATGTGGCGCGGGCGATATGGCATCACTGCCAAGGGGAATCATGCGCGTTTGTGCTACATCCGCGCCCACTTTTTCTCCAGGCAGATGTCCTCCAATTCCTGGTTTTGCACCTTGCCCAATCTTAATTTCAATGGCTGCACCGGCCTGTAAATAGTCAATATTAACACCAAAGCGACCAGAGGCCACTTGTGTGATGGTATTCTTACCATATTTGAACAAATCTTTGTGTAATCCGCCTTCGCCAGTATTATAGAATGTGTTCTCCTCCGTGGCCGCGGTGGCCAAAGAGGTAATGGCATTGAGGGAGATGGAGCCAAAGGACATAGCGGAAAACATAATTGGCACTTCTATTTCCAGCTGAGGAGGCACATTTTGCGGCTCCCCGTGCGCATTAAGTTCTAGCTTGGGGGGTTTACGTCCCAAAAATGTCCGTAATTCCATGGGTTCCCGTAAAGGGTCAATGGAGGGATTGGTTACTTGTGAGGCATTAAGCATCATACGATCAAAATAGCTGGGCATCACACGGTCACTCCCCATCCCCGTCAGGAGGATGCCGCCACTCTCCGCCTGTATCTGAATCGCGCGCATATGATCGACCGACCAACTATCGCTGTTGGTATATTGCTGAGGCGCCACAGATATTGCCAGTGCTCCTGTAGGGCATAATTCCACACAACGCTGGCAATTCACACAAGCCGTTGCATTACACTTTACTTCTTTCGTTTCTTCATCTAGATAATGAACTTCATTAGCACACTGTCGAACACAAACACCACAATCAATGCAGCGGTCACGATCACGTTCCACTTTAAATTTTGCTTTTTTGCTAAAACCCATCGCCCTTCCTCCTCCCTAGAGACCGCGGCTTACGCGCGATGTCCGATCGTCTAACGCTACTCCCAGTGCATCGTCCTCGGCTGCTGGTAGCACACTCTCTTCTAATAAGCCAATAACAGGCTCTCCTCCGCGGGGCATCCACACGCGCTCAGGTTGAGGGCAAATCTCACGAATGGCAGATTCTTCGCTGGCCACATACAACGTCTCGCCCTTTTCTGCTGCGGTTAGTGGCCGTAGCTTAATCCTATCGTTTAACGCCATAATGCCGCGTGCAGAGCCTAAGACAATACTAAAGGGTC
>JANKMV010000069.1 GCA_024650095.1 Bacillota bacterium
ATAATCATTCATTTCAGTACAGCCCTGCCTTTTTTGAGCATACTTCAATCTAGTTATTAGGTTGAATAAATCGAACTCAAAAGCCATGGGCTCTATATGGGGTCATGGCTTTTTCACATCATTTGTGGTAGCCATGGGAATTCAGGGTCCGTGGCTTTTTTGTGTGCATGCGAAGTTTTCCAACGTGCGCACTTTTGGAGGGGGAAAAAATGAGAAGATTACTTAAGTACGTCTATAGATACAAAATTATTTACATTGTACCAGTTTTGTCGATGATGGTTGCTGTAGGATTAGATATGTTTAATCCGATTATCACCCAGAAGATTATCGATGATGTACTCTTAGGTGGAAAGCATGAGCTTCTTAGCGCATTGCTGCTTGCTTTACTGGGGATTACCATAGGCAGAGCAATTTTCGGCTACATTAGAGAGTTTTTATTTGATTATGCCGGATCAGGGGTAACAGTAGATCTCAGAAATGATCTTTTCAGTCATATTCAGAAGCTTCCTTTTGATTATTTTGATGGTGTAAATACCGGTGAAATAATGTCCAGGACATCTGAAGACATAAACAATATCTGGAATGCCATGGGTTTTGCAATCTTATTCTTTGTCGAACAAGTTCTTTATCTGATTATTGCTACCATCTTGATTTTTACCATTGACTGGAGGCTAGCACTTATTTCAATTCTAACAATGCCCCCGATGTTGGTTTTGGCATTAAAGCTAGAGAAAAAAATCGGTGAGGCGTATGAGAATTTAAGTGATCAAAGTGCTGTGCTGAATACAACGGCCCAGGAAAACCTTGCCGGAGTTAGGCTTGTGAAAGCGTTTGGTCGTGAAAAGCATGAATTAAGTAAGTTTTTTAAACAGAATGAAGAGCATTATCGGTTAAACATTGAGCAGGCACGGATTTGGTCAAAGTATCATCCTATAATTGAATTTCTGTCAAGTTTAGTCCTGATAATCGTTATTTCCATTGGTGGCATGTTCGTTGTGAGACGTCAGATAACACTAGGTGAATTGGTCAAATTCTACGGTTACATACTGATGCTTATTTGGCCTATGAGGTTGATGGGTTGGCTGACGAACATTATCGGCAAGTGTAATGCGTCTGCGAGAAGGATATTTGCAATCATGGACACGGAACCCACAATTTCTTCACCGCAAAATCCAATAACTCCAAATGAGTTTAATGGAAAAATTGTTTTTGAGAATGTATCGTTTAAGTATCACAATGAGGACGTATTGAAAAACGTAAATATTGTCGCTGAGCCTGGTTCAACAATAGCGATTATGGGCGCGACAGGTTCTGGGAAAAGTTCGATTATTAATTTAATTGGAAGATACTATGATTGCACTGAAGGCAGAATCCTGATTGATGATGTAGATGTCAAGGAACTGGGCTTAACAGTGCTCCGTAAAAACATCTCTGTGGTCATGCAGGATACCTTTTTGTTCTCCGACACCATTGAGAATAACATCAAGTTCTCCGTTGATGCGGTAGGAGACAGCGAGTTTAAAGAAGTTGTTGTTGATTCTCAGGTGGAAAAGTTCGTCCAAGAGATGAGGGACGGATATCAAACGGTGATCGGAGAGCGGGGTGTAGGCCTATCCGGAGGACAAAAACAAAGAATTTCCATTGCACGGGCAATGCTTAAGCGAAGTAAGGTGCTAATTTTAGATGATGCCACCTCATCCTTAGATATGGAAACTGAATATGAGATACAAAAGGCCTTAGAGAAGAACAAACAAATGACAAAGTTTGTTATTGCCCATCGTATTTCTGCAGTAAAAAATGCTGATGAAATCCTGATTGTCGAAGACGGCGAGATCATTGAGAGGGGTAATCATCAATCCCTGTTAAGACGAAGAGGTAAATACTACAGTATTTACTGTGAACAGTTTATGGATATCGATGCTCTGCAGGAAGTGGTGATGTAATATGTCTAAAAATACATTCAGGGAAGATGAGAAAACAAAAGAAACAGTGAATCTGAAGTTAATCGGAAGACTGTTTAGATATCTTAGATCGTTTAAGACCGAGATCGTAAAGACATTGTTGTTGATGACGGTCGTAGTTACTGTCGCACTGGCAACCCCCTTGCTGATGCGGTTGGCGATAAACGAGTATATTGCCAATTATGATCTGCAGAGTCTAGCAATACTGGGTTTAGGCATGGTAGTTTTAAACCTGTTTGCTATGTACTGTGCAAGATATCGTATTTTGATTATGTCGAAGGTGTCCAGCAAGATCTTGCTGAAAATCCGTCAGGAGCTTTTTCTTCATATTCAGAAGCTGTCGTTTTCATTTTTTGATTCAAGGCCTGTGGGGAAAATATTGGCAAGAATAATTGGCGATGTAAATTCGCTGGGTGATCTGTTTACTGACAGTGTGACAAACGTAATTCCCGAGACGGTTACTATTGTCGCCGTTGCTGTGATTATGTTGCTGTTGCATTGGAAACTGGGTTTGATGGCCTTGGTGATGCTTCCTTTTTTGGCATTAGTCCTTTTCTTGATTCAGATCACATGCAGAAAAAGATGGCAGGACTATCGGAAAAAGATGTCTAACCTAAATGCCTATATCCATGAAGATTACTCTGGAATTAGAGTTGTTCAGAGTTTTTCAAGAGAAAAGAATACCGAGCAGACGTTTTCAGATCTGTCAAACAGTTTACGAGGCTCCTTTATCTCAGCAGTTAAAGTAGCCGACTCTTTCTGGGCCGTCGTGGAATTATCCTGGGGTATTGGTGCAGTCATTGTTTTTTGGTATGGAACAAGATTGTTAACGGCTGGTGAAATACAAATAGGAGATTTGGCTATATTGCTATGTTCTGGCGTCCGATTATGAACATCAGCAACTTTTATAATATGCTGATTACAAATTTGGCCGGTGCAGAGCGAATCTTTGAAATAATGGACATTGTCCCGGATATTGTAAACGTTCAAGACGCATATGCTCTGCCTCCTATCGTAGGCGAGGTTATTTTTGATGATGTGACCTTTGCCTATGAAGACGGAGAAGAGGTGTTGAAGAATGTTAGCTTTCATGTCAATGCCGGTGAGACGATTGCTCTGGTTGGTCATACCGGAGCCGGGAAATCAACTATTGTAAATCTTCTCAGCCGGTTTTACAATACAACCTGGGGCAGGGTGCTCATTGACGGACATGATATTAGTAATGTAACTGTAGAATCCCTTCGCAGTCAGATGGGAATTATGACCCAAGATACTTTTATGTTTTCCGGAACCGTCAAAGACAATATTCGTTATGGCAAGCTGGATGCGACCGATGAAGAGGTCGTCCAAGCTGCTTATGCTGTTAATGCTCATGATTTTATCATGCAGCTGGAAAAAGGCTACGATACAGACGTAAATGAGCGTGGTTCACGGCTTTCCGTTGGACAAAGGCAATTGATCGCACTGGCCCGGGCGCTGCTTGCCGACCCTATGATCCTGATCCTTGATGAAGCAACTTCCAGCATTGACACACAAACAGAAAAACTGGTCCAGGAAGGGTTAAATACCCTCTTTGCCGGAAGGACATCTTTTGTCATAGCTCACCGGCTATCTACTATCAGAAACGCTGATCGTATTTTTGTAGTAGCTGAAGGGGAAATAAAAGAAGTCGGCAACCATCATCAGCTGCTTTCTAACAAAGGACTATATTATAAGTTGTATGTAGCACAATATAAGTTTTTACATGAAGGAGCCTAGAATAATTAAGGGCTCCAAACGTATTTTACTGTGAACATATAGAGGTAGAAACTAAAGCAGGATTTTACTCTTTGCGCTTGGAATATAGAATGTAGTGATTGGAGGTTTTACTATGGCGCAAACCTTATTTACATTAACGCCTGCCGAGGCAAAGCGTCTTATTGCGAAAGCTGTTGCCGTACTGCCTGTGGTGCAAAATGCTTTTGTTGGTGCAAAATTAGCGATCGCGCATGGTTCTACCAATGCTTTTGTGGTAGAAGAATTATTAGGGGAAGAGATAGCCAATAAAGGACACTTTTGCAGTGGTGTGATCACGGCGGGTCGTCCATGTGCTGCCAATCCACGCCATGCCATGAAGCCGTATCTATTTGCCAATGGTGAGCGTGTTGACGCCAAGCTGAAGGAGTTTCTCACTACACTTACGGGTGGGGATGTTCTTATTAAGGGGGCTAACGCTGTAGATGCAGAGGGCAATGTTGGTATTCTCCTTGGTAGTCGAGATGGTGGCACCATTGGCGCTGCTTGGCCTACCATGCGAGCGGTTGGTGCGACCTTGGTCGTGCCCATTGGTTTAGAGAAATTGATTCCCTCAGTGGTTGCTGTTCCGGCAACGGTGGCCATCGATAATTATGATTATACGCTGGGGATGCCGGTGGGAATCATGCCCATTACCGGGGCTACCGTGGTCACGGAGATTGAGGCGCTTGCCATTTTGGGTAAGGTAGAGGCTACCCTTATTGCGGCGGGGGGTACGGCTGGCTCCGAAGGAAGCACTACCTTTGTGGTGACGGGTGAGTCAGAGAAGGTGGCGAAGGTGTTCCAATTGATTACAGACATTAAAGGAGAACCACCTGTTGCACGCTCACGGCAGAATTGTAAAAATTGTGACATTGGTTGCGAGTACTTTAAAATGGATTCCTGATAGAAGAACTAACAAAAACGTCAAGTGTCACGTGACACTTGACGTTTTTCTAGATGAGTAGGCAATATAGTTAGGCTGGTACCATATCCTTTTGTTGTTGGCGGATCCAGTGACGGTGCTGGGCGATGGCTTCGATAAACTTGCCACTGAAGTAGCCCATGTCGGCTGCATTGCGAATGGTAACCACACCTAGTTCATTAACTAATTCGGCATATGTGCTGGGGTCTGCTAGTGGTGTACCCTGCAGTTGCGCCGTGGCCAATAGGTCTACTCCTTCGTTGGTAGCACCAATGGCTTTGGCGTGTTTGAAGGCTTCGTTGACAAAGTGAATGGCATCACCCTGGTGTAGGAGAGTATCCACACACTGTCTGCCACCGGTAACATAGATTGCATCGTACATAATGGAGCCTGTACCGGCGTAGTTCTTGTTAACCTCAATTTGTCGGCCATCCACACTGGTTAACATGCCTTGGTACTTGCTGACAACTTCTGTATTAACACCTGCATTTTTTAGTGATTCCATTACTTGGGTTACTTCGGGATAATTAAAGCCATTATCCATTAAAATGGCTACTTTCCTCGAATAGGCACTTTTAACGGTCTTTTGCTGGCTAACGGCAGGGGAGGAGGCGGTGACACCTGTTCCACCTGGTTGGGAGGGAGGTTGTGCGCCTATGCCCATGGCAATTTGTTTGGCTAACTCGCCATCCACATTGTTAAAAAGATCCACAACGCCTTGCTTGATATTTTTATCCACTACATTGCCCACCTCGAAATGGAAGGCATCAATGATGTGTTGTTTTTCAATGAGCGACATGCTATTCCAGAAAAAGGTGGCTTGCCGAAAGTGGTCATTAAAGCTCTCACTACGTTGGCGGACTTTTTTGCCTTCTACTTTTTCCTCATAATGTTTATAGCCTTCTTGCTCATTAGGCAGTGGCGTATTGCCTTGCAGCGAGTTGGGGAAGTAACTCACCCTACCATGGTCAATGGTCATGCGGTGATAGCCGTCGCGTTGATTGTTGTGAATGGGAGCGAGGGGCTTGTTAATGGGAATTTCATGAAAATTAGGGCCGCCTAAACGAATTAGCTGAGTATCTAGGTACGAGAAGAGGCGCCCTTGTAATAAGGGGTCATTGGTGAAATCTATGCCAGAGACAACATGACCAGGATGGAAGGCGACTTGTTCGGTTTCGGCAAAGAAATTATCCACATTGCGGTTAAGGGTCATTTTGCCGATCTTTCTGACGGGAATCTGTTCTTCCGGCCAGAATTTGGTGGCATCGAGGATATCAAAATCAAAGGCAAACTCATCCTGCTCTTCGAGGATTTGCACCCCCAGTTCAAATTCTGGATACTGGCCGGCATTGATTGCGTCCCAGAGATCACGGCGATTGTAATCCGGATCTTTCCCAGCTAGTTTTTGTGCTTCATCCCACACGAGGGAATGCACGCCAAGGGTGGGCTTCCAATGGAATTTAATAAAATGTGATTTGCCTTGCTCATTGATAAATCTAAAGGTGTTAACACCAAAACCTTCCATCATACGAAAGCTACGGGGAATGGCTCTGTCGGAGAGTAGCCACATAATCATATGGCTAAGTTCGGGTGTTTGTACGACGAAATCCCAAAATGTATCGTGCGCAGCAGATGCTTGGGGAATTTCGTTATGGGGTTCGGGTTTAATGGCATGGACTACATCGGGGAACTTAATCCCGTCTTGGATGAAAAAGATGGGAATGTTGTTGGCCACAAGGTCGTAGTTGCCATCTTCTGTGTAAAATTTGGTGGCAAAGCCCCGTACGTCACGTACGGTATCTGCGGAGCCACGTGAACCAACCACGGTGGAAAAACGTACAAAAACGGGTGTTTTAATGGCTGGATCTTGCAAAAATTTTGCTTTCGTGTACTTGCTCATCGGTTCATAGACCTGAAAATAGCCGTGGGCACCAAAGCCCCGGGCATGCACAACGCGTTCGGGTATTCGTTCGTGATCAAAATGGGTGATTTTTTCTCTGAAATGGAAATCCTCCATTAAGGTGGGGCCACGGGTACCCGCCTTTAGTGCGTCATCCGTATGGTTGACGCGGACAGCTTGATTCGTAGTCAGGTCATCGCCATCATGCTCAGCGCGAAACGTTGCGAGTTGTTCTTGTTTGCTTTTTTCTTGTATCGAAGTTCGTTGCTCTGTGTCCATGTTGCCTCCTTCATGTAGACGCTATTTATAGTTTTAGTTTGCCGAATACGTATTGTTATATACAAAAGTGCAGTGGGTATTTAATGTAAAAAAGGTTCGTATGCCATGCTGATACCACAACCCTTGCTTATCATTTCATTTAACGCCATCAAATCCTCACGTCCCACTTCGGAAAGGCGAGTTTTACCTAGGGATTTAATGCCTTCGACGAGCTCATCTCTACAGGAAAAAAGATATTGAGATAAATATTTTGCCCCTTCGTTGACCTTAAATTTATGGGCGTATTTTCCGTTATGCCACAGTACTTGGGTGGGGGGCTCAAAGGGCAGTGCTTTTAACACCTGGGTATGGGTAAGAGCAAAGAGGGCCACGGTACCCATATAGACGGCATCGGCGCCTAAGGCACAGGCTTTAAGGACATCGCCTGGAGTTCGTATTTTACCGCTGGCGATGAGCGTTACACGGTCTTTGTAGTGGTTTTCCTTTAACCAGGTGGCTGCTCGGCAAATGGCAAAAACCATGGGCACACCGAAATCATCTTGTAATAATGGGGTGGATGACTTTGTTGCTGCTTCCGCACCTTCCATGGCGATAAAATCGATACCCGCTTCGCAAATAATGCGTAAATCGGCTTCTAAATTTTTGCCAGCGGCCATTTTTACGCCAATGGGGAGGCCGCCGCTGATGTCTTTTAGTTTTTTTACGAGTACTCTCAAATCTTTGGGTTCTTTAATCTCGGGTTGGCGAGAGTGGGCTACCGCATCTTTGCCCTTAGGAAAACCAAAGGCTTTGCGTAACTCTTTGTCGATATCCTTAGCGTACATGACATGGCCCACACCACCTAAGGCGCCTTGGCCAAGCTGTATTTCTACCGCATCGCACTGATTAATGAGTTCTGGGGTTTTGCCCCAATCGCCACGGTTATATTGATAGATGAGATACTTTGCCGCTTTGCGTTCTTCCGGTAGAAAGGGGCCTTCGCCAGTATTGGTGGAGGTTCCAGCGAGAGTGGCTCCTCTGGCCAAGGCGATCTTTGCTTTTTTGCTTAACGCTTCTCCGTACGCCATGGGTGCAATCATAATGGGGATATCCACGGTAAAGGGTTTCTTTGCTTTTTTGCCGATCACCACTTTGGTGTCAACGGTTTCCTCTAGTGGGGTTGGCATGATGTATAATTGAGCAATGGTAAATACTAAATCATCCATACTAGGAAATATCTTCGGTGACCCTAGGGGACGGCCAATTACTTTTCCCTCAGTTGAGCGGAGGTTGGTTTCCACCACATTTTGCAAACCAATGCGGGTGGTGGCAGACACGAGTTCCCACATGTTTTCGTCATATGTATCTTCCATAATAGTTTTGAGAGTGTGGTCATGAGTTCGATTGATGACGCCTCTTACCATCAGCCTAGCAGCTGTAACTCCCGTTGCTACGCCCGCACCCAGCAATAGTGCTTTTTTTAGTTTTTTCCGCTCCATTTTTACCTCCTACTAAACGAATCCTATTTATAAATTTCCTCTTTTCGTGCGAGATTATCCAGTTCAACTTCGAAGCAGTATGTATGTATCCACACAATCTCCACAATTCCTCCATCAGTTCTACAAAGAAATGCGGTATGCTATAAATGTACTTAAGAAAGACAAGGAGGTGCAAATCAATGAGAAAAGGATTTTTATTGGCCGTAGTGGTGGTGCTCGTTTTAGCCATGGCTGTTCCCGCTGCCTTGGCGTTAAGCGACAACCAAAAGGTTGAATTGCAAAAGCTTTATGAACAACAGCATCAACTCCGTTTGCAAATTGTGGAGAAGCAGGCTGAAGGCGGTATTATAACCAAGGAAGAAGCTGCAACCATGAAAGAGCGGATGGCTGATGGCTGGGAGTACCAACAGGAACGAATGAGTGAACGAGTAAAGACGTAGCCAGCGCTGTCAAAGCGCGTGCCTGCAAAAATGGCTCCC
>JANKMV010000006.1:0-1433 GCA_024650095.1 Bacillota bacterium
CTGACAAGCAAGGCTGAAAAAAGTAATTTCTTGTCCTTTGGCCATAACCAAAGACAAAGAATGGTCAGTAACAGTACGCTGATATTCCGAAGCATAATACCTCGCTTAAATAATACCTGCACATCAACCATATGCTTAACTTCGCGTTCAGTAAAGATCTGACGTACCTCTCCGTTCACTGTACCCTCAATGTAGAAATCCTGACGCTGGCCTAGCAAGTAGTCCTGAATTTCATTAGTAACGCGCAGTAACTCCGTCATTTCCATTTGTGTCTTTGTCGGCACTTGATTACTGGTATATTGCTGGGAAAAAAAGCGATCAGAATTAACCGTAACTTGCACACTCGTCAACAATAAAACGACGGGTAAAAACACCACAAAAAGCATAATTACAATAGTTTTCTTCATCTGTGCCTCCCAAACAACGAGACGAGTAATTCGTCTTTCTTTCATTATCTGCGCTGTATGCTCCCTTTGTCAAGCAAAGCGCGCGCTTTGCAGTACTGGTTACATTTGCCGCTTGCTAACTGCAAGCGAAATAATCACTAGGCGAGAAAAAAATAACTGCCATACGATCACACCGTATGGCAGTTATTCTACTTGAGAACTTCAACTTTAACTTTTCCTACTCCGGCTGAAATGAGTCCTATCGCCCGCGCTGCGGCTTCGGATAGGTCGATAAGCCGACCCTTGGTATGAGGTCCTAGATCGTTAACGACTACATTTACACTGCGTCCTGTTTTGAGATAAGTAACACGTAACGTCTTGCCCCGTAGTGCTCTATCTGGAAATGCGCATGTCAGCGCATTCTTATCGTAAATGAAGCCGTAAGCGGTCTTTCTACCATGGAATTTACTTCCGTAGTAGGATGCCATACCTTCATAAACACGGCCAGTGGTACCACTACCACTACGGCTGGCTATGATCGGGGCAGGTTTTGTGCCGATGGCAACCACACTGTTAACCGGTTCCTGCAACCGTTTTTCTTCTGTTAATTCACGACTCTCCTCAATTCCGTCCACATAAACGACCTGATACGTTTTTTGCATGACGCCAAGTTTACCCTCAGTCTTCACAGTTTTGCGACCTTGGGTCAGTGTTGCATCTTTTTTCTGGATGGTTTTAAAAGGTATATCCACATCCTCTTGGACCAAAGCGCTGGTCACACGTTGCACTTGTACCACACTGCCGTTACTGATTGCTGCAGTAAGTGCTAGTGATACCCGATCAGCATCTCCTAAAACCACTTCCTGTTGAAGCAATAATTCTGCGGCGGTGTGAGCCATAGTATAGATAAGACGTGTTTTTCCATCCACCTTCAGAAATATTGGGAAGGCTCTTTGCAGGATGATCTCCATGTCACGTGTTACCAGTTCATCCGCTTGAGGCCAGGCTACCCCGTGGCACCCGCAAGTACATGCTTACCGCTGCTTC
>JANKMV010000006.1:1443-6922 GCA_024650095.1 Bacillota bacterium
GTTCATCCGCTTGAGGCGTAAGAACATCACTGCTGCGTGCATAAAGACCATTTTCCTCTAACACTGCACCCACCGTCTTCGCCTTCGTCGTACACGGCAGCTCCTCACCATCAATAATTAATGTAATGGATTTTTCTGCTGTAGCAGCAACAGTCACTAAAGCCAGTATGAGTAACAAAACAATAAGCAAAATTCCCTTACCCACAGTTCGTGTGCGGAAAAATTTCGTACACCAGCCGGGAAGGGCCATGAGCATCCCCCTCTTTCATTTCTAGCACTCTCTTCTCTCTATACCATATCTATAAAAAACATGACTCGATTATGACATACTCGTAGTAAACTTGTCCAACGAAAAAAGTTGACGTGCATTCAGACTCGTAGCTACGGCCACCTCGGCTAGCTCAAGATTACGCAATTGTGCTACCATTTTTGCCACATGGACAACATGAGCAGGTTCATTGCGTTTACCACGACACGGTACGGGCGCAAGATAAGGAGAGTCTGTCTCAATGAGCAATCGCGCCAACGGAACTTTCTGAGCTACACGTGGCAGGTCACCTGGCTTTTTAAATGTCACTGGCCCTGCCAAAGAAATATAAAAACCAAGCTCCAAGCAACGTTGGGCAAAATCCCAATCACCAGAGAAGCAATGCATCACCCCGCCCACTTCGCCAGCTTTTTCTTCGCGCAAAATGGTCAAAACATCTTCATGGGCGTCCCGGTCATGGATAATGATGGGCAGAGACAGCTCCCTTGCCAAACGAACCTGACTTCGTAATGCTGATGCTTGCTCTGCCACAGAAGAGTGATTATAATAATAATCTAACCCGATCTCTCCCACTGCCACCACTTTATTCCGGGTAGCAAGTTTCCTTAACTCTTGCCAAGCAGCTTCGCTTGCGGTCTTAGCATCATGAGGGTGAATACCAATGGCGGCATAAAAATCTTTTGTTTGCTCGGCAAGGGCCACCACGGCTCGAGATGAAGGAACATCATAGGCAACGTTAATAATGGTGGTAACACCGGCGGTGCGTGCCCGCTCTACGACGGCAAGGTAGTCTTCCTGAAATCGTGGATCGGTTAAATGGGCATGCGTATCGATAAAATGCATCTCTACTTCACACTGCTGCCTGTTTTAATGGGTGCTTCCGTCGTGGCAAGCACCAGGTTCCCTTCGTCATCTGAGGCGGCTAAGAGCATGCCATCAGAGCGTATCCCTCTCAACTTGGCTGGTTTTAAGTTGGCTACAAATAAAATGTGTTTGCCTACAAGTTCAGCGGGGCTGTAATGATTAGCAATACCGGCAACTACCTGGCGCTCTTGGCCACCTACATCCACCATCAACTTTAGTAACTTATCGGCGCCTGCAATGGCTTCTGCTGTTTTAATTTGGGCAACCCGTAAATCAACGCGTGCAAACTCTTCAATGGAAAGTAAACCTTCACTCTGCACTTTCTGCACGTCCTTTACCTTGGGTGTTAATTTATCCTTTTTGGTGGCTTGACGAACCGGGGCACCACCTTCACCCGACAATTCAAGCCGTGGAAATAGCATTTCTCCGGGTAGAGTCTGCACATCTGCAGGCAACCCACCAAAGGTACCAATACTATCCCAAGTATGTAAATTTGTTTGCTCGGCAATACCTAGTTGGGACCAAATACGCTGGGGAGTACGGGGCATAAACGGTAACAAAACCACGGATACAATGCGAATACTTTCGACTAAATTATACATTACAGACTGCAGTCGACTTTGCTGCTCGTTTTTGGCCAACGCCCACGGTGCCGTTTCATCAATATATTTATTAGCACGAGCAATAAACTTCCATAACTCTGCCAGCGCACTGGAAAACTGTAGTTGATCCATTAACGCCTCAATTTTTGCAGGCATAGTTGAAGCCATTTCTTTAAGCTCATCATCAAGCGGGGCAGACTCACCAGGCGAGGGAACACGTCCGGAGAAATATTTATTTAACATGGCCATTGTGCGATTGAGTAGGTTACCTAAATCATTGGCTAAATCAAAATTCAACCGATGTACCAACGCTTCTTCACTAAAATGTCCATCTGCACCAAAGGAAATTTCCCGTAAAAGAAAATAGCGAATGGCATCCGAACCGTAGCGTTCAACTAATATCTCCGGATCCACCACATTCCCTTTGGACTTAGACATTTTGCCATCATCCAACAGCAACCAACCATGGCCAAATACTTTGTCTGGCAAGTCCAGTCCCAAAGCCATTAAGAAGATGGGCCAGTAAATGGTATGAAAACGCACAATTTCCTTACCAATCAGCTGCACATCTGCAGGCCAATACCGTTGTAGCTGCTGCTCATCAGACGATGCATATCCTAATGCTGTGATATAGTTCGTGAGCGCATCGAGCCAAACATAAATAACATGCTCTGGGTCAAATGGCACGGGGATTCCCCAGCGGAATGTGGTACGAGAGACACATAAATCTTCCAAGCCTGGCTTAATAAAATTATTAATCATTTCATTTTTGCGCGAAGCAGGCTGAATGAAATCGGGATTCTTTTCAATATAGTCAACCAATCTGTCCACGTATTTTGACATTTTGAAAAAATAACTTTCTTCTGCCACCAATTCAACCGGCCGGTTACAATCGGGACAGTTTCCTTCTTCTAATTGTCGCTCGGTCCAGAAAGCCTCACAGGGTGTGCAGTACCACCCTTCGTATTTAGATTTGTAGATATCGCCTTGCTCATAAAATTTTTGAAATATTTTTTGTACGGCCACTTTATGTCTCTCTTCAGTGGTACGGATAAAATCATCATAGGATATATCTAAAAGCTCCCATAATTTTTTAATCCAGCTCACGATTCCATCAACAAAAACCTGAGGTTCCTGCCCTAGCTCTTGGGCACGTCGTTCGATTTTTTGACCGTGCTCATCCGTTCCTGTTAAAAAGTGTACATCGTATCCCGTTTGCCGCTTAAAGCGAGCCATGGCGTCCGCGGCCACAGTGGTGTATGAATGTCCAATGTGCAGCTTATCGCTAGGGTAATAAATGGGTGTAGTGATATAGAATGTTTTCTTTATCATACAGATTCTCCTTTATGTAATTATTGGCGTAAAGTGCATCAGTAGTAAAAGTATGAATATTTTATTATATCAAGGAAGTAGCACTCCTGCAAGCAACCTGATATTTGTTGACTACTTTACACAAAGAATATTGGAAAATAATACTTGCTCTATTTTACAATTGCTGGTATACTAATTATTGTCGAACTATGTTGAACGGGGGGAATTTATGTTGAAATCAACTGGCATTGTCAGAAAAGTAGACGAGCTGGGGCGTGTGGTTATCCCCATTGAGCTCCGTCGCACTCTAGGTATTGATGTGAAAGATTCACTGGAAATTTATGTAGACAGTGAGCGCATCATTCTCAAAAAGTATGAACCTGCATGTATTTTTTGTGGTAACGCAGATCATGTAAAAAACCATAAAGGTCGTATTGTTTGCTCCGACTGTATAAAAGAAATGGCTTCAGAATAGGACAAAATTTTGTCCTATTTTTTTTTGATAATTTTTTGATATATTTCGTTACGTGGTTTACCCGTAAGTCGTGCGACTTCCTTTGCCGTTTCTCGTGTGGAAAATCCCTTTGCTAAATATTGCTCCATCAGCATCACGGGATCAACGGGCTCTGCTACACATTCTGCAGCGCCTGCAAGTAAGATGGTAAACTCGCCGCGGGGATTCGTTTGTTCATAATGTAGACAAATGTCTGCTAAACTACCCCTAATGTATTCCTCATGCACCTTTGTCAACTCACGCGCCATCACTGCCTTGCGAGTGGGGTCAAGCAAACATAAGTCCGCAAGAGTTTTACGTAATCGATGTGGTGCCTCATAAAAAACAACCGTTTTTTCCTCTGCCATGATTTTGGCGAGGATTTCTTTTTTTTGTGGACCGCGCTGCGGTAAAAAACCATAGAAAGTAAAGGGTGCTACAGGCAGACCCGAAGCGGTGAGTGCGGTAATGGCGGCAACAGGACCAGGAAGGGCCACGACATCAATCCCATGAACAATAGCGGACTGCACCAGCTCTTCTCCTGGATCTGCAATGGCAGGTGTGCCGGCATCACTGACTAACGCAATGGTTTGTCCGTTTAATAGCCACTCGATTAGGACTGGCGTTTTTGTAATTTTATTATGTTCATGATAGCTGACGAGTGCCGTATGGATCTCGTAGTAGCTAAGGAGTTTACGCGTGTGGCGCGTATCTTCAGCGGCAATCTTATCCGCTTCCCGTAGAATACGTAAGACACGAAAAGTTACATCTTCGAGATTGCCCAGCGGTGTCGGGCATAAATATAGAATTCCATTTTTCATTTTCTTACCTCACAAGTTACAATACATAAGAACTATCCTGTACACAAACACTAAAATGCATGCCACAAAGAAGGAGCTGCGCCATAATGCCACAAGCAACGAACAAACCCATGATCGGCGTAACCGGAACCAATGGCAAGACGACCACTATCCTCATGCTTAGCTTCATACTTGAACAGTGTGGGCTAAAACCTGCAGTTTTAGATGCTTGGAAAGGAGTAGCATCTGTAGAACGCTTACTAGAAACGGCAGCGATACAAGATAGTGACTGCTTACTCCTGGAAGTCCCCATCGAAGCACTGCGACGCAAGCAGTTAGATGCCAAGATGTTTCAATGTGGGGCACTAACAAACCTATCGTTGGATCATTTAGCGTCTTGCCCCACACCCGATAAATATATTTCGTATAAAGCAGCCTTCTTCACAGCATTACCTGCACGAGCCAAAGCTATCATCAATGCTGATGACCCCAAGTCTCTCTCTCTGGCACAAGAGGGAGATGTGGAATATATTACGTATGCCGCACAATATGCCAATGCTATGATTGTAGCCAACCATATTCAGCTTCAGCCCTATGGCACGCGTTTTGACTTAACGATTACCGCTGATTTCATCGGTTTAACAAACAAACTGGTCAGTCCAGGGTCTAGCACTGTCCACCTACCCGTCAGTGGATACCATAATGTCTCCAACGCGCTTTTAGCTGCGTCACTGGCTCTTCTCTTCATACCCGACATTGAGAGAGTAGCACAGGCGCTGTCGGAATTTCCTGGCATTCGCAGAAATATGGAACCGATGACTTTTAATCATTATCGCATTATTGACGATGCGGCACGTAATCCCGCGGCCATCAAGGCAGCACTTAGTAGCATTTTACTCCACAAAGCCAAACAGGTATTACTTTTACATGGCATCTATGGTGGTGGTGGCCCCATCATCAACCAATACAACGCTCTTGAAATTGCTCGCTGGATACAGCAAAATCCCCATCATCAGCTGTTCGTCACTCGTAGCATGTACCACTGTAAAAGCAGGCATCAAGTGAGAATGAATGAGGAAAAAGCATTTCTAGGGGAGTTAAAAGAGAACAATATCGACTTTGCTTACTATCCTGATTTACC
>JANKMV010000006.1:6932-18762 GCA_024650095.1 Bacillota bacterium
CCATCGATAGTCTGCTATCACATGCTAATGGAGAAGATCTTATTCTGTTATTAGGAGGTCCCGTTTTACATCGTGCTCGAGAGCTCATTATCAGCGACACCGCTAACCATAAAGACAATCACGCCATTATTCCTTCCGAGTTGACGCCAACATACAGCGATGCTCATGCACAAACCATTGCGCATAATCCCACATAAACTACTCAGAATCTCCCTCACTCGCTTGTTGTGCTGCTTTCTCCGCTGCCTGCTCTGCAGCCCGTTGGGCTCTTTGTTGACTTTTCTCAGTACGAGCCATCTCATATGCATCCGACTCATAGCGTAAGCAACACATCAGCCGGCCGCAAACACCCGATATTTTTGCCGGATTTAATGATAGGTTTTGATCCTTTGCCATTCGTATAGAGACAGGTTCAAATTCACCTAAGAATGTATGGCAACAAAGCACGCGGCCACAGGGGCCTAAACCTCCAATCATCTTCGCTTCATCCCGTACACCAATTTGTCTTAACTCAATCCGTGTACGGAAAACAGAGGCCAAATCCTTAACAAGCTCACGAAAGTCTACCCGACCATCCGAGGTGAAATAAAAAATAACTTTAGAACGATCAAACGTATATTCCACATCCACAAGTTTCATATCTAACTCGTGTTCGTCAATCTTTTGTATACATAGCTCAAACGCTTCTTCTTCTTTTTCGCGGTTTTCCAGTATTTTCTGACAATCCTCATCACTGGCTGCGCGAATGACTTTTTTAAGTGGCTGAATAACTTCATCATCCTCAATCTGTTTGGGCATCACAACAACTTCACCAAATTCTTGTCCCCGGGATGTTTCAACAATGGCAAAGCCACCTGCCACCAGTTCGAACTCAGCGGGATCAAAATAATAAATTTTACCTGCTTTTTTAAAACGGATTCCCACTACGGTCTGCATTATATACCCTCCTTTAGGCACCTCAACGCCTTTTCCAAAGCTAATCGTGTATTTACTGGACTTTGTAATTGTTTCTGCAACAAGAGAATCGTTTGTAACGCTACCAAACAAGCGTCTCTGGACCAGCTCGCAGTTAAGGGCATAATCAGCGCTCGCCTGTCCTTACTTACAGCATCAGCGATCACATGCGACATGAGAATATCCCGCAAAACAAGTGTCAGCGTGTCTAAAAAAGCCGTCACATCTTTGAGTTGGGACACTTTTGCCGCCGTCTCGCTCACTCCACCAACGGTAACAATATCAGTAAGGATTAATGCAGCTTGGGCGTATTGTGCACGCCAAGTTGCTTTATCCAACAAAGTGAGCGCCCGACCAGGAATACCTTCCGCCCACTCAATAATTTCAGCGACATCCGCTGGAGTCTCATTGCTTTGGATTTCAAGCAATAATGTCATGTCTACTGGATCGAGCCGGTCAACCGCAAAGAGCTGGCAGCGAGAGCTCACCGTGGCGGGCAGTGTAGCTGGGTGGTTAGCAAGCAGGATAAATACAGAACCTGCTGGGGGCTCCTCTAATACTTTAAGCAAACTGTTGGCCGCCTGCGCTGTCATACTATCCGCCTGCTCAAGAATAAAAATTTGGTATCGACTCTCACGCGGTTTTAAATAGGCGTGCTTTTTTACGTTGCGAATTTGATCGATTTTTAATGACTTTCCTTCCGGCACAATCCAGTGAATATCTGGATGCGTTCCGTTTTGCGCTTTACGGCAAGAAGAGCATTGCCCACACGCACTCGTTGACACATCCACACAATTCAAAGCGGTGGCCAATACCTGCGCTATCGTTTTTTTACCAATACCACCCGGCCCATAAAATAAGTACGCATGTGCGATTTTTCCCGAAGAGATTGCGGATTGCAATGTTCGTACCAGCTGGTTTCGACCATAAATATTTTCCCACATCATGACATTACCTCATCCATACGCAATATTATACCACATTTCAGCATTTCAACGCAGCGCCGTCAAGGCTGGACCTACATTTTCCCAAATAGACGCAAAAACATCCTCTACGGGTCGGTTTGCTGCAATGACTATGATCCTTTCCGGGAAACGTGTCGCTAACGCTAAAAAGCCCTCTCTTACTCGTTGATGAAAAGCTAACGATTTTTGCTCCATCCGATCCGCGAGGGAGGCATCACGTCTAGCAAGTCCTTCTTTTGGGTTTAGATCAAGAATAAAGGTTTGATCAGGCATATAGCCATTAATAGCGGCCACATTGGTGCGCAA
The DNA here is from genome assembly GCA_024650095.1 of Bacillota bacterium. Taxonomy (GTDB): domain Bacteria; phylum Bacillota; class Dethiobacteria; order Dethiobacterales; family Dethiobacteraceae; genus JANKMV01. The sequence goes on from JANKMV010000006.1 coordinate 9,158, forward strand.
AACAAAATCAAAATCCAACTCGCCACCATATGCTTGATACGCCAAACTAGAATCTATAAAGCGATCACAGATGACGACCTTGCCCGCGTCTAACGCTGGACCAATGACTTCATGGACCAACTGTGCCCGTGAGGCCGCATATAAGAGAGCCTCAGTCAAGGGAATCATCTCACCATATTGTGGATCTAATAAAATACCACGAACCGCATCGCCCACCGGCGTACCACCCGGCTCTCTGGTATTGACAGTTTCAAAGCCATATTGCTGTGCAAAAGTCAGTAATCGTTGCAATTGTGTAGTTTTTCCTGCCCCATCCGGTCCTTCTAGTGTGATAAAATATCCTTTTCTCATTCGCTCACCTCGTCTTTGCAAACCTGGATATGCTGACAATTATCCAGTCCTCGTAAAATAACACCACATTCGAGTGCATTTTCTATATAGCCGATTAACTCGCAGCTGATCCGCTCCCCTGGTAGTAGCAGAGGAATTCCCGGTGGATAGCTCACTACCGTGGTGGCAGCAATACTGCCCTCCGCCTCACTAAGCTGTATGCCTACCACCCGTCGATACGCAGCCTGTCTTGGGGTTAACACCAGCTCGGGCAAATCAGGTAAAGGTAGCATCGCCACATCGCCTTTCGTTGCTATCAGAGCATCTAATACTGTGGCTAAACGCCGATTACCCTCTTTCTTATACCCCAAACCCACTATCGCCAGTACACAATCTGGCAGTGCCAGTTCTATATCAATCCCTTTGCTCGCCAATTGATGACCTATATCTATACCAGATAGGCCGACCTGCGCCGTTAATAGTGTAATCCTCGTTACATCTAAATCAAAACCTTGCATTTTTACATCCTCTCGCGTAAGCAGAGGGAAGTGCGACGCCAAAAGCTTTCTTACCGTAGCCGCAGTAGCAACTACCGATTGAACTACTTCTTCTCCCGTCAGTGCCATTCTTTGTCGTACTAAATCTAGCGAAGCGAGTAACGGATAAGGAGGACTACTGGTTTGTACTCCATGAAGCGCCATTAGCAAGCGCTTCTTGTCCACCCGTTCACTATGGCAATGTAAAACAGCACCTGGTGTCAGCGCCCCTAATGTTTTATGCCAGCTTTGCACACGCATATCACAAAATAAAGCGGCTGACGAAGGCAACTGGACAGAAAAGTCAAGATGCCCTCCATGCGCTTCATCCACAAGCAAGTAAGCCTTGGCTTGTCGCACAATAGCAGCGATTTTTCCTATATTGGCCGTTACCCCAAAATAGCTAGGACTCGTTAAAAAAAGTGCCTTGGCCTCTGGGTAGCGCTTAAAGCCCTCGCTTACGGCTTCTACCGTCACATTGAGGGGAAAGCCATCCCCTTCTGCAATGGGCAAATACCGGGGTATGGCACCGGAAAAAACTAAGGCATGATATAGTGAACCGTGAGCATTACGAGGAATAAGAATCGTGTCCCCCGGATTGCAGGTAGCAAGAACCATGGCACGCACACCAGCACTGGCGCCATTAACAAGAAAATAGGACTGTTTAGCCTGCCAAACTTGCGCAGCCAGAGCTTGGGCTTGGGCAATCACACCACTGGGATGATGTAGATCATCTAGCCCTGGAAGCTCCGTCAAATCAAAGCGTGCATATGTAGAGAAGTCCGTGGCCATTTCTAATGGCAAACCAAAACCACCACTGTGGGCTGGCACATGCAGCCAGATACGCTCTTTTTCTTGAAATTGTTTTAGTTGTTCCCATAATGGTGCAGATGATTGTTCCATAATCTTGTTATTGTTCCACAAAAGTTGCAAATACCCTGCAAACTAGCTACGCTGACTAGCAAACCAACAATAGCGAGCGAGGTAAACCCATATACGCGCAAATAGTAATGCCGGCAATCGGCATTACTATTTGCACTAAACTATATGAATGTTTAGCCTAAAGATTGCGCTGCTTTTGCATGTGGCCACACCTGCTTTAGTTTCTCAACAAACAAATTATATCTTGGATCTGTAACATCCGTGTTGAGTAACTCCTGTTCACAATCGCTACATACTAAGGAAGTAAGGATCCGCAACCCTGCCTCAGTGGGTCGGCTGCAAATCAAGCATTTTTCTGTACTCATGCCATCGCCTCACTCTCATAAACATCTGTCAGTAAGCATTTCACCTTTTAGCATATTCTATGCACCAGATGAGAGAAAGGCTTATGAGAGGCTGTAATTGGGCGCTTCTTTGGTAATATGAACATCATGGGGATGGCTTTCCCGTAAGGCAGCAGCCGTAATTTTCATGAATTTACTTTTTGTTTTTAATTCAAAAACATCTTTAACGCCGCAGTAACCCATTCCTGCTCGCAAGCCACCAATCAACTGATAAACTGTGTCTCCCACTGTACCACGGTACGGCACACGGCCTTCAATGCCTTCAGGCACCAGTTTTGTCTCGTTTTCCTGGAAGTAACGATCCCTACTGCCATCCTTCATAGCAGACAAAGAACCCATACCCCGATAAACTTTATAGCTACGTCCCTGGTAGATTTCAGTATCACCAGGACTTTCTTCTGCTCCTGCAAAGAGGCTACCGATCATGACGACATCAGCACCCGCGCCAATGGCTTTTGTGATATCACCAGAGTATTTAACCCCACCATCAGCAATAATGGGGACACCGTATGCCGCAGCTGCTTCTGCAGCGTCATAAATGGCGGTAATTTGTGGTACACCAATACCTGCCACCACTCGGGTTGTGCAGATGGAGCCGGGTCCTACACCTATTTTTACAGCATCCGCACCCGCCTCAATTAAATCTTTTGTACCTGGACCCGTGGCAACATTTCCCGCTACAACATCGACCTGGGGAAATTGATTCTTAATTTTTTCAACCATGCGCAGTACGCCTAGTGAGTGTCCATGGGCGGTGTCAACTATAATCACATCCACACCCGCCTGAACCAGTGCCTGCGTTCGTGCCATTGTATCCTGGGCAATGCCAATGGCCGCAGCAGCCAAGAGTCGACCATTGGCATCCTTGGCAGATCGCGGATACTGAATAGCTTTTTCTATATCCTTAATGGTAATTAACCCTTTAAGCATAAAGTTATCATCCACAATAGGCAATTTTTCAATTTTATGCTTTTGCAATATTTCTTGTGCTTGGGGTAGAGTTGTGCCCACAGCAGCAGTAATGAGCCTGTCCTTCGTCATGGCATCATTAATTTTACGGTCAAAGTTTTTTTCAAAACGGAGATCTCTATTTGTAATAATGCCCATTAATTTACCATCCACAGTAATGGGTACACCGGAGATGCGATAACGCTGCATCAAGGCTGCTGCATCGTTAAGAGTATGTTCCGGTGATAGATGAAAGGGGTTAGTGATTACACCATGTTCAGAGCGCTTGACTTTGTCCACTTCAGATGCCTGCTTTTCAATGGGCATGTTTTTATGAATTACACCAACACCGCCTTCACGAGCCATGGCTATGGCCATGCGACTTTCTGTAACCGTATCCATACCGGCACTCATCAGCGGAATATTAAGTCGGACTTTCTTTGTGAGTTGAGTCGTCACATCAACGTCCGACGGAAGCACACTAGATTTAGATGGTACCAGTAATACATCATCAAATGTAATGCCTTCTCTACTAAACTTATCTGGCTGCATCAATGCCGCCCCCTTTATAAATTTGCTTCATCGTAACAAATAAAGGAACAGGTGTCAACTGTCCCGGTTTGTTAGCCAGAGCATAAGCTCTGGCAATTCTTCTTCTGTAAAAATAGGCAACCCCGCTCGCGTAAGGAGAGCGGCCGTGACGCCATCTCCTTTTTTTGTCGTTTCATTGAAGTGTCCACCATAAATGCAGCCGCGACCACAAGACGGACTGCGGGCTTTGAGTAACGCCCCTTCCGCAGCCACAACTTCGGCTATGCACAGTGCTGCCTCGGCCCCGGCGATAAATGCATTCGTCCTGTCTTCATTGGTTGCTGTCACTACACGAGCACACCCAGCTAGCACATTATGCCCATCGCCCCCCCGTATTTCCGTGGCGGCACGAGGTGTAGATAAGCCACCAAGTTGTTCCGGACAACAAGGAACAAGCAGGGCTTTTTTTTGCAGCACCACCACATGGGGATGGTGATTATTGCCGCCATTATACTTGGTATTTATCCCCAGTAAACAGGTACTAACTAAGAGCACCTTCCGTGACATTATTGTGTCACTCCATCTAAAACTTCCTCTGTACTCCCACCCACAATCGTCAGCACAAGACGATTGGGTAGACAAACAATTGCATCACCTGAGCGCTCCACCCAGCCCACATGAGAGCAAATACCCTGTGGACAGAGTTCTTTGCCCATGGGATGCATGCGCACACGCCCATCTTCCACTTCCACCTCAGCCTCTCCTGTGGGTAGCTCAACGATGATTGTTCGCTGCTCACTTTCTACTAATGTCGTCTCTGTTACAATTCTATTATCTAACTCAATGCGTAGCATCCTATTCCCTGCAACAGCGGGCAAAGCTCGCATTCCCAGCAACACCAATGCTGCCACCAACACGGTTACAACAACAACGACGTCTCCTTTTTTCCAGTTCACGAGCTACACCTCTTTACCGTCTCTTATAGTTTGATCAATAATTATTGTACCACAACAACCCTATGCAAAACAAACCACTTTTATTGGCAAGTGCAGTGGAAAAATTACTCCCAGGACAAGAAAACCCGAAGCATCACTTCGGGTTTTCTTGTCCTGGTTTACTTCTTCTTTGTATCCTTCTTCTCAATCAAAATCGCTGCGTCAGGGCAGACCATTTCACAGATGCCACAGGCAATGCATTGCTCAATGCGGGCAGCACTCATCATCGGCGAGCCGTAAACACCTAACTCTTTCGACCAATCTAACACATCGGTTGGGCATTTTTCCTTACATAAGCCGCAACTTTTGCAGAGATCGGGAGAAATATTAAACCAACCTTTTGGACCTTCTGAACGCAGATTGCGAAATTTTTTCTGGGCCATTATTTCCCCTCCTTCTGCAGAGCTTCTTCCACCAGCTCTACACCGCGTTCAAGCGCACGATAGTTTAATTCACGCAGTTTGGGGTCAGCCTCAAACTTTGGACCCAACTTGTGCTCTAATGCTTTTCGTATTGTTTCCATATTAATGATGCCAGCAGCTCGGATGGTAGCACCTAAAACAATCATATTAAAAACACGGGGAGTCAGTTCTCGTTGGGCAATTTCGGTGGCGGGGATGCCAATGATTTGTTTCGCCACAGTTGGTAATTGCACCGCACTACTTTGGACCTGCTCGCTAGTCGCAACTGCCATGGCTTCCGGCGCAACCGTATCATACACCTGCATTCCCACCGCCTCGTCCGCGACTTCTGGTACAGAAATTAAGGAGCTATCATAAACAAATAAAGTGTCTTTCGTTACATACTGCTTTGTACGTGCAACCGCACGTTCGCTTAACGCAATGACAATGTCACCACTTTGAAACTTCGGTGAACCAATCTGCTCATCCGAAATTTGCACAAAAGCCACAGAAACACCACCACGTTGTTCTACCCCAAAATTGGGGATATAAAGTGCTTCTTTTCCTTCAGCGTTGCCTGCTTCGGCTAACACATCACCAATGGCCTGAACACCTTGGCCACCTTCTCCGGCAATTGCGATTTTAACTAATCTCGCCATCTCTACGCCTCCTTCTTTTCATCCGGAGTCCGGAGTTCGCCTGTTTTAAAGTATTTACTCATCTCGTCTTCCACGAAGGCCCATGTCTGCTTAGCATTTGTGCGCCAGTTAGTGGGACAACTAGAGAGGACTTCTAAGAAGGAGAAGCCGTTACCCGCAATTTGATTTTCAACAGCTTTCTTCATAAAGCGTTTTAGCTGCTTAATATTAGCAATACTGCCCCGGGCCACATACGCTCCGGGTGAAGCAATGGCTGCCACCATTTCTGGACCAAGAGTTGGGCTACCCGTGGTTTCGGCATCTCGACCGTACGGAGATGTTTCCGTTTTTTGACCAGGTAGTGTGGTGGGCGCCATTTGGCCCCCAGTCATACCATAGTTGCAGTTATTAATAACAATGGCAAGAATTCTCTCATTGCGGAAGGCACTATTGACTAAATGCTGTGACCCAATGGCATAGCCCCCGCCATCACCCATATAGGCTATACATAATAGATCAGGATTGGCTCGCTTCATACCAACCATCACGGGGTTAGTGCGCCCATGGTGGGTTTGTACCGTATCTACATCAAAGAAATCCCAAGCTAACAAAGAACAACCAATGTCAACACCAAAAACCAACCGATCCTGAATATTTAGTTCATCAATAACTTCACCTAATATTTTTAGTGCAATACCATGACCACAGCCAGGACAAAATTTATGCGGTTTGGTTTCAACATGCCAAGATTTAGGCATAGCTAAATGATCTGTCATCTCTTTCCCCACCTTTCTAGCGTGCGCTTTCTATTTTTTCTACCAACTCTTCAGCTGTAAAGCCAACACCTGGCTTATAAATCGTTTCAAAACTATTCACCGGCACATTAAACAGCGCTTCCTTGACAGGACGTGCGAATTGTCCCAAAGCAGATTCTGCCAGTAAGAAGTTGTTGCATTTACCCGCCACCTTTTGCAGTGCTTTTTCCGGGAAGGGACGTAGTGTGATGGGACGGAAGTAGCCTACTTTGTAGCCTTTGGCACGTAAGCGATTCTTAGCCGCTTTGGCCGCGCGACTAACGACTCCATGCGAGAGGATAATGATATCAGCGTCATCCACATCTTCCTCTTCCCACTCCACAACATGCTCGCTCATTTCTTCATATTCTTTTTGAATGGGCATGGTCGCCTCATATAGTTCCTCTTCCACACTAAATGTATTGCGATGATGCGCTGGGGGCCGATCTGTGCCGGGAACACCCGGTAGACCGACAAAACGTTCTGTTTCAACCATCTCAATACCCCGATCTTCTGGGTTATACATAGTTAAGGGTTCCCGCATTTTAGCCTGATACCCATCAGCCAACACAAAGGTGGGGAACCGATATTTCCATGCAGTATTGAAAGATTTGATCATATAATCGTATAATTCCTGATGCGTTGCGGTAGAATACACCACTCGCCAGCCTTCACCGTTACCACCAAAGGTCATCATATTGACTTCCTGCTGTGAGTAAATAACGGTAGCGGTAGAAGGACCGCCTCGCTGCAGAATTGCCATCACCAGTGGAATGCGCATCATTTCCGCCATGGAAATAGGCTCCTGAAATAGTGTTGTACCTGGGCCTGCCGTGGCTGAAAATGCTCTACTACCGGCCATGATCCCGCCGATTGTGGTGAATCCAGCAGAGAGTTCATCTTCTGTTTGCAAAAACTTACGACCGAACTTTGGTGCCATGCGTGTCCAATAATGCATGACCTCATTTTGGGGAGTAATGGGGTACCCGTACATAATATCTGCTCCGGCTGCTACTGCAGCCCAAGCGAGAGTTTCATTCCCCGTCATAAAAACTCTTTTTTCCCCTTGGATGGGCTTGTCCGTCATCCAACACACCTCCTGATTAGCTAGAATTATTTTTTATAAGAAAAGCGCATTTAATCAATTTCCTTAGCCGCGCTTTTCAATACTGGTTACATTAGCCACTTGCTAGTTGCAAAATGATATAATTCCTTACCAGTATCTAAAAAGGCTCTGCCTTATCGGTTTCTACCAAAAGGCTTCTGTCATAAACCGCCTTAAATAGCGCACCGTGTGTCCCTGGTGATCCTGCTTACCTAGTTGTGACCGGAAACGTTCGTCCGCTGCTGTGGCCACAAAAGGTATCTGCATTTTACGAGAAACTTCAGAAACAATGTCAACGCCCTCTTTGATTATGGCCATATTCGTCTCATCACCTAGATGGCTGTTATTAATCAAACCATCAAGCTGTACGAATTCCTGCAAATATTCAATAATATCGGCCACGGTTGCCGTCATGGGACGCGCCACATTAATTACGGCTAATACCTGGGCCGACGATTGCGTAAATCCTTCCAATAGGTTGAATATTTGACTACCGGAAGCCCCGTAGCCCACATCTAAAATAACATGTCCTGCACGCTGCAATGCCCACCGCATTTCAGGCTTTAAAATGGCACCCGCTTCACCTAACCCGACTGTATCTTTCGTTTCCCATGCAATCACCTGCAACCCTCGCGCCTCTAGTTGGCGCTTCAATGGACGCAAAGTGTAACATGGTTCCACTAGATCTAAATCTACCAAAGTAACGGGTTCTTCTCCCTGGACAAGATCGAGCGCTCTGTTAATGGCATTTTCGCTTTTGCCACTGGCGTATTCACCAATATATGCTTCTACAATCCGCACTTCGTTTCTCCTCTATGTGGGGTGACTTGCTTGCCTTTGCAAAGGGCATAAATCATAATAGCTAAAAGAAAGCCCAGGATATGCCTGTTGGCCGATCCGGGCCTCTTTCGTCTATGATTCTGTGAGGACCGGCCAGTCCATCGACGAGAGCAAAAAGACTCGTTAACTTGCATTATATCATTTAGCAAAGAAATGCGTCAAGTTTTTCTCAGACCATAAAAGTCAACACCGTTGCAAGTTTGGCCGAACCTTTAACTATCCTAGTAGTTTTTGCACAGCGACCAACATTACTAGGCCTGGCAAACCCATATAACCCACAACCAGAGCAGTGACAGCATTTATGCCTATATTTAAACTAAAAATTCCTGCCACCAAATTAAATACAAAAAGAACCACAATGCCTACTACACCTGTCAACAATACACGTGCAACAATTCGTGCCGGTGTTACCAGCATTCTCCCTACATAGTAGAGCATAAACAAACCGAAGATAGCGGCTACAACAACATTCAACTCTATTTCAGGCATCATAATAAGAATTTCCTCCTTTCTTCAAATCCATCCATAGTCACGGGAACACGATAGCCACACTGTCGTGCCTTTTGTAGCAAGTGGGAATATTTTTTTTCTATGGCTGACATAGCTTCTATCGTAGCATCTATTGTAGCTGGTTCTCTAACCTCATTGAAGTGGTTTATGGCCACCTGCCATTCTTGGACAACTTCTTTAAGCAAAGAAGAAAAAATCATATCCCGGGTGGCTTGTGGTGCATTCTTTAAGGGGAGCTTGGACAGCATTGCGTCCCAAAAAGCAGTAAACGTCTGCTCCCTATTACCTTCATCCACGGCAATTCACCTCCTGAGTGGCACATATGCATGTACTACACTATATGTGCCAGAGCCAATTCCTATGCCTTTCTATTACCAAGGATTATATGAAGGCGCACTTTTCCTGTGCCCAAAATTTTCGAAGCCTAACTCTTTCACGTAGAGTGTAGGGAACGGTCTTGACCGTTCCGCTATGTTTTGCTATTATTTTCAAAGATGACATTGCTTATTCTCATCTGTGCTAGATTTTGGGGTCCGGAACGGTCTTGACCGTTCCCTACATTTGCATGTCCTGCGTTTAGTCACTTAACAAGCTGCGAAACGATATAAACTCCTGTACTAAGAAAGGAGCTTCCTTTTTCAGTTTCCTCTAAGTACACCTTCAGTACTGGCTACATACGCAGCTTGCTAAC